>NZ_JBSGBY010001017.1:0-1682 GCF_053601505.1 Nocardia sp. NPDC004722 | reverse complement strand
CTCTTAGAGCGCGCGAACACCGGTGGCCTGCGGGCCCTTGGTGCCCTGGCCAACCTCGAACTCGACCTTCTGGTTCTCCTCGAGGGTACGGAAGCCCGATCCCTGGATCTCGGAGTAGTGGACGAAGACGTCCGCGGAGCCGTCCTCGGGCGCGATGAAGCCGAACCCCTTCTCCGCGTTGAACCACTTCACAGTTCCCTGTGCCATTCTGTTCCTTCTCTTTCCATACCGGAACGGCGGACAACGAGGTTCGTCCACCGGGTCCGTTCCGACCGTTGTACTCTGTTCCCCCTGCAGGAAAGCACCTAGTACACCGTTCGCAACATCGATCCTGCTGATGGTTTGGACTTTCGATCCGTTCCCTCGAACACAGAAGCTTGCGACCAGGAACCAGTGAACCATGTCTTTGGGGAATTCAACAGCCGAGTTACCCACAATTTGCAAAAAAGTTGATCTTGCGAATGCGCAGGTGAGGGGCATAATGCCCAAATCCGAACTTGAAGTTGGTTTGCTTCCGGATAACAGAGCGAGCATCCGGCAAACCGGGTGTGAGGCAGGCCGCTACTCGGTAGTGAAATGGCAGGTAGGGCGGCGGGCGCACACACCTTTCGCACCCGTTGGGCGTGTCGCGGTGACGACTCGATGAATGATGAAGATCAGTCGCGATGCGCTGGAGACAACGGCGACATCAGCTACGGGAGATCGTTGCTGAATCGTGTCCTAAATGGACCGGTGTCCGGTGACCCCCGCCTCACCCACGTCACCGAGCTACCGCCCCGCGCGGCACAGATCACGAAATGGCCCGAATGGACATCTCCGGATGTCATCGCCGCAGTTCAGGCGGCCGGAGTCGCGGAGCCGTGGAGTCACCAGAGCGAGGCCGCCGACCTGGCCGCGGCCGGGCGGCACGTGGTGGTGTCGACGGGGACGGCGTCCGGGAAATCGCTGGCATATCAGCTGCCCGTGCTGACCGCGTTGCAGGCCGATCCCCGGGCCACCGCGCTGTATCTGTCGCCGACCAAGGCGCTCGGGGCCGATCAATTGCGCATGGTCAACGAGCTGACCAGCGAGGATCCGCTGCGGAATGTGCATCCCGCGCCCTACGACGGGGATACCCCGGCCGAGATCCGGCAATGGGTACGGGCGCACGCACGCTGGGTTTTCACCAATCCCGACATGCTGCACGTCGGAATGCTGCGGTCGCATCAGCGGTGGGGGCGGCTGCTGCGGCAGCTCAAATACGTCGTGGTCGACGAATGTCATATCTACCGTGGGGTTTTCGGGTCGCACGTGGCGCTGGTGCTGCGCCGGCTGCGGCGGCTCGCCGAGCGGTACGGGGCGGATCCGGTCTTCGTGCTGTGTTCCGCGACCACCGCGGACCCCGCCGCCACCGCCGAGAAGCTGATCGGCGCACCGTGTGTCGCGGTCACCGAGGACGGGTCGCCGCAGGGTTCGCGCACCGTGGCACTGTGGGAGCCGCCGCTGCTCGGGGCGGGTCTGACCGGGGAAAACGGTGCGGCCATTCGCCGTTCGGCCGGGGCGGAGGCCGCCACGGTGATGGCGGATCTGGTGGCCGAGGGGGCGCGCACGCTGACCTTCGTGCGGTCGCGGCGCGGGGCCGAGCTGGTGGCGATGGACACGCGACGGCTGCTCGCGGACGTGGACGCCCAGCTCCCCACGCG
>NZ_JBSGBY010001016.1:0-1694 GCF_053601505.1 Nocardia sp. NPDC004722 | reverse complement strand
AGTTGAGGATGTTTGACCAGTCGGCGCGCTACGACTCTTCGGTATCGCCGACAATGATGTCGCCTGGATCGAAGTCCGACTTGTGAAGCTCCCGGAACAGCAGGGCAATTGGCGCGGGTTGCCCGGGCTTTCTCCCAGCCTTGTTGACGGCTTCGATGGCCCAGCATGTATCTGACAGGACCGGTCGACCACCGGGCCGCAATACTCGTAGCCGGTCACCAACTCGCGTCACGCCGGACTCGACGTACCCGACGACGGCCGTCCCACGACCTGTCACGGTGAAGGCCGCCTCAACAAGAAATCGAAAGTGCTCGCCACCAGGTATTTCGTTCGCCATAACACGATCATGACCGTGTTCGATATGCCCGTCTTCACGACACCCTGTAGTCGTCTTGAACCGCGCGACCAGCGGCAATATAGCGCGTTAGGCTGCCGCCGCCCGGGGCTACGACACACGGACGCAGCCTGCGGCTGTCCTGGGTTGCGGCTGTCCGTGGACAATCGTGCGGTGGGCTACTTCGGAATCCAGGGATACCAGCCACACTGGCTCGCCGGACGTGACGCCATCGAGTCGACGCACGGTCGTCGGTTGGCAGGTTTGGTCGGGAGTCGCTTATCGGCGGGCTGGCTGGTGTGGAATCGGGAGACCAATGCGTGGTTTCCCGACGGTCCGGTCCTGTTGGACTTCGACGGCGAACAAGTGGAGATCGTCCATCAGAAGTTCGACGAGCTGTCTATCACCTGGAACGGCATCGATCCCATCCGGTTTCCCGTCTGGCCCAACGATGACGACAACCCGGAAGCCTACGGGTTCCAGCTAGCATGGAGACGCGACGCGGTACCAGCATTGTTCGCATTCGAAGGACAGGTTTTGACAGCGGTCGATCTCCTCGAATACGCAGGTCATCCAGGAGATTTCGCGGCAGGAATGGTGGCAGTCAGTTTCGCCTTCGACGATCGTCGAGTAACGATCAGCAACGGGCTCGATGAGAACAGGCTCGAATTCGGCGGTCCATCGGCCGACTATCGCCGGCATCAGTTGCACGCGTAGCTGAGCAGCCGTTCCCGTTCGAACGCCAGCACAAGATCAAGGTGTACTCACTGCGGAGATTTGCCCAGTTTCCCGCAATGAGTACACCTTGATCTTGTGGCAGCCAGTCCACATGAACCCATCCAGCCGATCACAGCTGCGACCGTTGATCATCAGCTAGTCACCACAGACCGCGCGATCAGCGGCAGTAGCGGATATTCAGCAATGAAGCCCGGATACGCTGGCCGATGGTTAGGACGTGATCGCTATCGCAGCTAAGGAGGTTGATGGTGGGATCAGGCCCACTCAGAGAAGCCGTCGTCAGCGAGTTGCGTACACGAGCCCGGCGAGGGGATACTCCGGCTGAAATAGCGACCTGGTTGATTCAGGAGCTCGGGAGCCCGACGTCTTTTCAGATCATCATTTACTGGCGCGAAGCGTTCGATACGCCTATACCAGTTCTCAAGAACGCCTATAACTGGGTAGGACTCGGAGACGGCGGCACGCTGTCCGATGACGCGCTGAACCAGATGCTGAGTCCACTTGTTGTCCGCCCCCACGACAGGGAATGGGTTCAATACCCGGATGGTTCCTGGCGCTCCCGATAGCGCCAGGCTCGAGCCGGTCGCGTCCAAGCGCAACAACGTGCTCGGGCTCATCGGCA
>NZ_JBSGBY010001015.1:0-1696 GCF_053601505.1 Nocardia sp. NPDC004722 | reverse complement strand
GCCCGAACAACTTCCGCAGCACGGGACCGCGGGCATCGCCAAGATGGTCGACATGATGCGCAGCGCGGGCCTGGACGTCTCCCTCGAATTGAGCGGCGAACTCGACACCGTCACCCCCGAGGTCAGCCTCGGCATCCACCGCATCGTGCAGGAATCGCTCACCAACACCCTGCGCCACGCCGGACCCACCCCGCACGCCGAGGTCCGCGTCACCCGCCGTGACACCGACGTCCTGGTCGACATCACCGACTCCGGCGGCGTACCGCTCACCCCGCCCACCCCCGGCGGCCACTGCAATCACGCGACCGGCGGCCACCGCGTCAGCGCCACCATCCCCGACACCGCCACCGCAAACGGCGGTATCGGCACCGCCGGGATCCGCAACGGCGGCAACGGAAACAGCGGCGGCACCACCAAACCGGCCCTCACCGTCCCCTCCCGGATAGCGCCCGTCCCCTCCCGCATCCCCGGCAGCGGCCTGGGCCTGGTGGGCATGCGCGAACGCATCGCCGTCCTCGGCGGCAGCCTCACCGCCGGCCGAAACCCGCACGGCGGCTGGACCGTCCGCGCCACCATCCCCCTCGACCGCGGCATCCCCGACTGAATCGGCCACCGAGTCCGAGCGGGCGGCTCGCCGGTGGCCGCGCATCCGGTGCCGACCAGAGCGCCCGGCTATCGCGCCCGGCCCTCATGCGGTGGTTCATGGGATGACCTATTAGGTTGTGGGGGTGCCGATCACCGTTCTAGTTGTCGACGACCAGGAGCTCATGCGCGCGGGGTTGCGGATGGTGCTCGGTGCTCACCCCGATATCGAGGTGGTGGGGGAGGCCGACAACGGGGCCACCGCGATCGCGCGGGCGGCGGAGTTGCGGCCGGACGTGGTGTTGATGGATGTGCGGATGCCGGTGACCGACGGGGTGACCGCGACCGCGCGGATCATCGAATCCGGGTGCGGCAGCAGGGTTCTCGTCATGACCACCTTCGACCTCGACGAACACGCGCTGGGCGCGCTGCGGGCCGGGGCGAGCGGGTTCCTGCTCAAGGATCTGCCGCCCGAGGATTTGATCTCCGCGATTCGCAGTGTCGCGGCCGGGGACGCGGTCGTATCGCCCAAGGTGACCAAACGGCTGTTGGATCGGCTCATCGCCGAGGACCCGGCGGCCGGGCGCGATCCAGGGGTGCTGGAGGTGCTGACCGCCCGCGAGCGGGAAGTGCTCGAGCACATCGCGGCCGGGCGCTCCAACGCCGAGATCGCGGGTGCACTGTTCCTGTCGGAGGCGACGGTCAAGACCCATGTCGGTCGGGTGCTCACCAAACTCGGCCTGCGCGACCGGGTCCAAGCCGTGGTGCTGGCCTACGAGACCGGGCTGGTGCGGCCGGGCAGCGCCTGAGAAAGCGCCCGAGGGTGTGACCGGTGACGCAGTCGGGAGAAAAATCGGGTCCTCGCGCGTTGCACCGGTAGATCGATCGAAAGGATCGCCCGATGCCTGCCCTGCTGTTCCTCGCCTACTTCGTCGCCGAGATCGCCACGCTCGTCGTGGTCGGTCATTTCCTCGGCGTGTTCCCCACCATCCTGCTGCTGCTGGCGGGCTCGGCGGTGGTCTGTAACGAGCCAACTCCACGAGTCCGACACTGCGGCCGTGCCGGACCTGTCTACGGTTACCGGTGCCCGTTTTCGTGGCAGCGGGCCTCCACC
>NZ_JBSGBY010001014.1:0-1704 GCF_053601505.1 Nocardia sp. NPDC004722 | reverse complement strand
GCCCACCGCCAGCAGCACCTGACTGCCGTCGCGGTCGGGCAGCAGCAGGGCGGCGAGCACGGCGGCCACCGCGGTCGCGCCGATCGCCACCGCGATATCGCGCACGCTGTCGCCGTGGCGGGCGAGGATGGTGGATCCGAGCAGGGTCACCCCGATCATGAACGCGCCCGCGATGATCGGCACGATGGGCAGCTGGATCGACAGGGCTTCGGCCGGTTGCGCGCCCGGCTCCCGCAGGAACCGCCAGCCGATCAGCACCAGGGCCACGGTGATGAGCCACAGCGGCGGCGAGTCGAGGGCGGGCCAGTTCTGCGGGAAGTGCTGATCGACCAAGCGGGAGCGGGTCTCGGGCACGTACGCCTGCAGCACGACACCGGCGATGGCCCCGAGCAGCCAGGCCAAAGCCGCCCAGGAATAGCGGGATTCGATGCGGGAGCGCGACAGCACCGCCGCGCCGGAACCGCCGAAGATCAGGCCGCCCGCGATGGAGTCCAGGAAGTTCAGGGTCGCCAGCGAGGTGCCCAGCACGGCGTGCCGACCCAGCAGATGGTTCACGAACAGCAGCGCCGCACCGCCGAGCGCGACACCCCAGCGCAGGCTCTGCCCGCCCAGCGCGGTCGACAGCACCGCCGCGACCACGGCCACCAGCGCACCCGCCGCAATCGCCTGCGGCAGACTGAAAACCAGCAGATCCAATCGCAGCTGCGAGCTGCGCGAGGTCCACGCGAAGTCGATGGGCACCATCAGCGACAGCCCCGCGATGAGCGCCGCCAGGAAGGCGGTACCGACCTCCGCACCCTCCCGGCTCCCCCGGATGGTCATCGCCGCCCGGGTGGCCGCGACCGGCGAACGCTCTGAGCTGCATACATTCGGGCAGAGTAGCAACTAGTCGGCTATTGGCTTGGGAGGCTTGCGCCGTGGACGAGGCGACCGCCGATCACGGTGTGGGTGGGTTGCAGGTCAGGGAGTTGGTGCGCGGGTGCGGTGGTGGGGTCGAGGGGCCAGAGGGTCAGGTCGGCGAGGCGGCCGGGGGTGAGCAGGCCGCGGGTGTCGGACTCGCCCAGCAGGGCAACGGCATTGGTGGTGTGCAAGGTGATGGCCTCGGCGGGGGTAATGGCGTGTTCGGGGCCGCGCACACCGGTGACGGTCTCGCGGGTGACCATGCCCCACACCGAGCGCATCGCGCCGTACGCGCCGACGGGGTAGTCGGAGCCGCCGGTGACCAGCGCGCCGCGGTCGATCCAGCCGCGCGCGGGGAACAGCCGGTTCACCCGGTCCGGACCCCAGTAGGTGTCCTCGATGCGGGCGATGTCGTGCAGCAGCGGCTGTTGAATGGTGACGGGGATGCCCAGTTCCACGGCGCGGGCGCGCAATTCGTCGTCGGCGAGGCCGCCGTGTTCCATGACGAGGGTCCCGGCGGGCAGTCGCGGGTGCCGGGCCAGCAGGGTGGCGTAGACGTCGAGCAGTCGCTCCACGGCGCGATCCCCGTAGGCGTGCGTCCCGATCCGCCAGCCGCGCCGGATCACCCGGTCCATGGCCTCCACCAGCACCTCCGGCTCCCAGGTGAGGTAGCCGTGGAAGTCGTGGTCGCAGGCGTAGGGTTCGCGGGTGGCCCCGGCCTCGATGCCGCCGTCGAGACCGAATTTCACGCCCCACACCGACAGCCACGGGCCGGGCAGGTAGCGCCATTGCTCGAGCCGGTCG
>NZ_JBSGBY010001013.1:0-1708 GCF_053601505.1 Nocardia sp. NPDC004722 | reverse complement strand
GGCAAACTGGGCCACGCCTACGATGACCTCGCCGGAGCCGCCATGCGGCAGATCCGGGAGCTCGGCGGCGACGCGGCCATCACCGATTTCGCCCGCAAGCGGGTCGCGGCGATCGTCGCCGGGGTCGGTGAGCTCACCGGGCACACCCCGGCCGAGACCGAGGCCAAGGCGGAGGAGATCGCGGAAGCGTTCACCGACGCCGGATTCGCGGCCTCGACCCGGAAAGTCGGTGCGGGCGTGCAGATCTGCCAGCATCACTGCCCGGTTTCGCACGTCGCCGAGGAATTCCCGGAGTTGTGCGCGGCCGAGCTCGAAGCCTTCCGAGAGATTCTCGGGACCCATGTGCAGCGCCTGGCGACCATCGCCAACGGTGACTGCGCCTGCACCACCCACGTCCCCCTCGTGGCCCCGAAAACCGCCGTTGCACAGCCCGCAACGACTTCTACACACGACTCCGGAAGGAGTGCCGAATGACGACGACCACCGACCAGGTGCAGCCGCTGACCCAGGAAGAGACCATCGCGTCCCTGGGTAAGTACGGGTACGGCTGGGCCGACAAGGATGTCGCCGGTGCCAGTGCCAAGCGCGGCCTGTCCGAGGAGGTCGTGCGCGACATCTCGGCCAAGAAGAGCGAGCCCGAATGGATGCTCGACTTCCGCCTCAAGGCACTGCGCATCTTCGACAAGAAGCCCATGCCGAACTGGGGTTCCAACCTCGAGGGCATCGACTTCGACAACATCAAGTACTTCGTGCGCTCCTCGGAGAAGCAGGCCGCTTCCTGGGAAGAGCTGCCCGAGGACATCAAGAACACCTACGACAAGCTGGGCATCCCGGAGGCGGAGAAGCAGCGCCTCGTCGCCGGTGTCGCCGCGCAGTACGAGTCCGAGGTCGTCTACCACTCCATCCGTGAGGACCTGGAGAAGCAGGGCGTCATCTTCCTCGACACCGACACCGGTCTCAAGGAGCACCCGGAGCTGTTCCAGCAGTACTTCGGTTCGGTCATTCCGTCGGGTGACAACAAGTTCTCCGCGCTGAATTCCGCGGTGTGGTCGGGTGGTTCGTTCATCTACGTGCCGAAGGGCGTGCACGTGGACATCCCGCTGCAGGCGTACTTCCGCATCAACACCGAGAACATGGGTCAGTTCGAGCGGACGCTGATCATCGTCGACGAGGACGCCTACGTCCACTACGTCGAGGGTTGCACCGCGCCGATTTACTCCTCGGATTCGCTGCACTCCGCGGTGGTCGAGATCATCGTGAAGAAGGGCGGCCGCTGCCGCTACACCACGATCCAGAACTGGTCGAACAACGTCTACAACCTGGTGACCAAGCGCGCCAAGGCCGAGGCGGGCGCGACCATGGAATGGGTCGACGGCAATATCGGCTCCAAGGTCACCATGAAGTACCCGGCCGTGTGGATGACCGGTGAGCACGCCAAGGGCGAGGTGCTCTCCATCGCGTTCGCCGGCGAGGGCCAGCACCAGGACACCGGTGCGAAGATGCTGCACCTGGCGCCGCACACCTCGTCGAACATCATCTCCAAGTCGGTGGCGCGCGGCGGTGGCCGGGCCTCCTACCGTGGTCTGGTGCAGGTCAACAAGGGCGCCTACGGCTCCAAGTCGACCGTGAAATGTGATGCGCTGCTGGTGGATACGATCAGCCGCTCCGACACCTACCCCTACGTCGACATCCGCGAGGACGACGTGAC
>NZ_JBSGBY010001012.1:0-1713 GCF_053601505.1 Nocardia sp. NPDC004722 | reverse complement strand
TTCGGTGACGCCGTAATGGGACAGCTCGCGGCCGTAGCCGCTGGCCTTGACGCCGCCGACGGGCAGGTACCGGTCTTTTCTTATTTGTGTGCCCCCGAAATTCGGGGCGCAGTAGCGAAATTGGGTATCCGACTACTCGTGTTAACGGCCCATGACCGGGGCACTATTTATGTATATGGGCAGCGGTGCCTTCTTGTGCCGCAGCTCGAGCATCCGAGGTGAGTCATGAGCGAGCGTGTTATCGGCCCCCGCTCGGGGCTGCAATGGGTCTCATTGGGGGACACTGGATCATCATGTCCGGCCGCCAGGTCTACGGTGGCGGCCTTTCGATCTTGGGCTGATTCCTTTCTGACCCGACCCAGTGACGAACTGGGCAGAGACGGGCCCGTGTGCCCGTATGTCAAGCCGTCGATGCGACGGGATCTACTCTGGTTGGCACAGGTCCCCGCAGCGGAACCGCGGCCGATGTGGGTGCGCGCGATCATACGCGACGCATTGGAGGTCTATCCCGAACTACCCACGGGGAACGGTAGTTCCACATCAGTGCTGCGCGCATTGATCACTGTATTTCCTAATTTGAAGGATTATACGCTGATCGATGAAATCCATGATGAATTCAAGAGCAAGTTCGTCGAACGCGGGACCATGTTCGGGCAGTTTTATCCGGGCTGCGACCAACCGGGCTTGTGGAACAAGGATTTTCGGCCGTTGGACGCACCGATGCCGATGTTGGTGGTGCGCAGCATGATGACGACCGATTTCCCGTTCCTGCTCGACAAGCCCGAATGGGCCGATGCGTACGTGCGCAAGTTCGCACCGATGCTCCCGGCTCATGTGCGTTCGGTCATGGTGGGGCGCTTGACATCTCGCCCCGCTTCCTGGGTGCCCGCCTACGAGGTGGCGCCGGCGGACGAATCCTGCTCGACCAGCAGTTAGGCAGTGCGTCATGACGCGCGAACTCGAGGCGGCTCGGTCCGCCCCCGTCTTGTCCGAGAACCCCGTTCTGTCCGAGAACGCCTTCCCGCTCTCCCCGGCGCAATCGGGGATGTGGCTTGCGCAGCAACTGGATCCGGCGGTGCCGCTGTCGGAGGCCCAGTACATCGAGATGCGCGGGCCGCTGGATGTGGCGGTGCTGCGGCGGGTCGCGGCGCAGGCGGGACGCGAATTCGGTTCCGGCGTCCTGCGTTTCGCCGAGGTCGACGGCAGGCCGTGGCAGTTCGTCGAGACCGGGACCGAGCCGGTGATCGGTTTCCTGGACTTCCGGGACCGGGCCGACCCGGTTTCAGACGCGCTGGACTGGATGCGCGCGGATGTGGCGGCGCCGATCGACATGCTCGGCGAGCTCGCAGGGATATCTATGGTGATCCGGGTCGGGGAGTCCCATCACCTGTGGTACACCAGAGCTCACCACATCCTCATCGATGGATTCGGTTCGGTGACCATGCTCTACCGGGTCGCCGAGCTGTACAACGCCGCGGTGCGCGGGCAAACGGCGCCTCCCGGCACCGCGGCCTCCCTGTGGGAGGTGCACGAGGCGGAAATGGCGTACCGGGAATCCTCCCGGTACGCCGCCGACGAGCACTACTGGCGGGAGGCCGCCGCGGGCCTGCCCGACCGGTGCAGCCTGGTCGCGGCCACCGCGCCCGCGAGCGCGCTGGGCCGCGAGGCGCGCGCCCAGCTGGGGGAGGCGATGGCCGCGCGGCTCGACGCTGC
>NZ_JBSGBY010001011.1:0-1718 GCF_053601505.1 Nocardia sp. NPDC004722 | reverse complement strand
CCCGGCGCGCCCGCGCGGCTGCAACGCAATGACGCGGGCATCCGCCGCCTGCGCCAGGTGCAGCTGGACGCCCAGCGCGCCCGCGCCGAGGCCGCCCGCTCCCTGGCCTCCTCCGACATCTACGAACGCGAACTCGACGAGGGCGAAACCGAGGTGCTGCTGAAGCTTCTCGACGCCGCCTCGACCGCGTGGGTGCCGGTCAGCGGCCGCGTGCCGGGCACCTCGGGCTCCGACAACGGCGTGACGTTGACCGTGTCCGAACATCCCGGTTCCACGCTGGTCCGCACCTCCAAAGGCGTTCTGCACCTGAACAATCGACGACTCGAGGTCCGCGAGACCACCTCGATCCGCACTCGCAAGTCCAATGCCGCGAAACCCGAGAACGGGGAGGCGGGCTGATGCACGCACGCAGTATCGATTCGCTGGCGCTCGACAGCTATCAGCGCGCCGCCCGGGTGATCCTGGCGAACCATCTGGTGACCCGCACCTACCCCGATCGCATTGCGCTGCCGCTGCTTCGCCGCTGGGCGACCGAGTTGCGCGAGGATCTGGCCGAACTGTTCGGCTACCGCCTGGAGGTCACCGAGACCACGGCGCGCCTGTTCCCGGTGCTGGATCGCCTCGAGTCCGGGCGGCCCGCGCGCACCACCGGGGACCGGCTCTTCGACCGCCGCCGCTACGCCTATCTAGCGCTGGGTCTGGCCGCGCTGGGGCGGGCCGGGGATCAGATCACCTTGTCGGAGTTGGCCGATCAGGTGGCCGCCTATACCGAGCGGATCGACGGGCTCGAGCTCGCACCCGACCGGGCCGCCGATCGTGACGCGTTCGTGGACGCGGTGGGCTGGCTGGCGGCGCGCGGCGCGGTCACCCTCGCCGATGGCGACGCGGGCGGCTGGGCGAGTGATCCCGAAGCGGGCGAGGCGCTCTACGACATCGACCGGTCGGTGGTGTTCGCGCTCTTCCGGCCGCCACGCGCCTTGCAGCACCTCCAGAGCGTCACCGGACTCCTCGGCGTGGAGGCGGGCGGTGCGGATACCCGTTCTCCCGCAATGACTCTCGCCGCACGCAAGGTGCGCCGGGCGCTGGTCGAGCAGCCGGTCGTCTACGCCGACGAACTCGACGAGCCCGAACGCTCCCTGCTGGCGCAGGAGAAGCTGGTCACCGAGGTCGAGTATCTGACGGGGTTGCGGGCCGAGCGGCGCGCGGAAGGCGTTGCGCTGATCGATAGTTCGGGTCGCCTCACCGATGTGCGGTTCCCGGGTACCGGCACGCTCGCCCAGGTGGCGCTGCTGCTCGCGGGCGAGATCGCGGATCTGGTGCTGGACATCGACAATCCGGTGGAGCGCAGGCCGCGGCCGGAACGCCCGTTCACCGATCTCGCCGAGCAGCTCGACAGCGCCATCCCGGCGACCACAGTGTTCGCGCCGCTGGCCGATCCGCTGGATGTCTTCGGCCCGCACGAGGATTCGGAGATCGACGCGGAGGAACCGGAGATCCCGGAGTTCCCGTTCCTGGAGTCCTCGTGGATCCGCGACACCGTGCAGATGCTCACCGCCCGCTACGGCAATACCTTCGCCGCGCAATGGCAGGCCGACGTGGCCGGTCTCACCGCCGAGACGGTGTCGCTGCTGGAGCGCCTGCGCCTGGTCGAGCTGATCGACGGCGGTCTGCTCATCCTGCCCGCGCTGGCTCGCTATCGGGGCGCGATCGTGACCATC
>NZ_JBSGBY010001010.1:0-1726 GCF_053601505.1 Nocardia sp. NPDC004722 | reverse complement strand
CTCGGCTACCTGGTCCGCGGCCTCGGCGTCGTCGTCGCGTTCGGGGTGGTCGTGCAGTAGCTGTCCGAGGCACAGGACCGCGCCCGCGACGACCGTCATCGACAGTTCCGGGTCGCGGATGTCGAAGCGCCCGGCTGCGGCCGCGGCCTCGATGTCGCGCCGCGCGCGGGGTGCCAGCCCGCGGTCCGAATTCGCCAGGCGCAGAGCGTCATTGAGCAGGACCTTGCTGAGGACGGGGTGCCGGCGGTGCAGGCGGCCGGTGAGGCGGAAGCTCTGCGCGAAGACCTGAGCCGGATCCTCGACGTCTTCGCACAGTAGATCGAGGAGTGCGCCGTGGCGGTCGAGCGCCTCCTCGACGGCGGCGTGGAACAGTTCCTCGCGGCTCTGGAAGTGGTTGTAGAACGAGCCCATGCCGACATCGGCCGCCTGCGTGATCTCGAGGATCGGCACGTTGATCTTGCCCTCGGCCAGCAGTGCCTGCGCCGCGCCGACCAGTGCCGCGCGCGTGCGGGCCTTGCGGCGTTCCAGGCGGTTGGGTCCCGACCCGTTGCTCGCGGTCATCGATGCACCTCTCCCTGCTGTCCGGTCTCACATCGTAGCCGCTCGGCTCAATATTGACGGATTCGTCAGATAGTCCTTGACTGACGCCCTACTCGTAAGTGACGATATCGTCAGTACTTGGAAGGGAGTGGTCGATGAGCGGCCATCACGACGTACACAGCGGTCTGCACAGCGAGCAGGGCGCGCATGCGGGTGAGCATCCGGGCCGCGCGAGCAATCCCGTGATCAAGGTGCTGGACCTGGCATGGCTGGAGTTCGAGAAGCCCGACCTCGACCGGGCGGAGGTTTTCGCCCACGCTTTCGGATTCGCGACCGCGACGCGGACGGCCGAGGAGTTGCAGCTGCGCGGGACCGATCCGGGCGCGCCCTGCGTGCTCATCCGGCGGGGGAGTCGCTCGCGCTTCATCGGTCCGGCCTTTCGCGCCGCCGATTCCGCCGATCTGCTGCGACTGGCCGACGCGACCGGTGCGCGAGCCGTGCCGTTGCCGGAGTCGCTGGGCGGCCTGACCGTCGACCTGGCCGATCCGAGCCGCCTGCGGGTGCGGGTGGTCGCCGAGACCCACGAACTGGAAGCCTTGCCGACGCAGCAGCCTCACGTCTTCAACTTCGGGCACGAGGTGGCGCGGGTGAATGCGACGCAGCGACCGCTGCGCGCACCGGCCCGCGTGCGCAGGCTCGGACACGTGGTGATCCAGTCGACGCGATACCGCAAGACCCTCGATTGGTACCTGAGCAATCTGGGCCTGATCGTCAGTGACTTCCTCTACCACCCGGGCCAGCGGGAGCGCGGTCCGGTCATGAGTTTCATTCGCTGCGACCGGGGTTCGGTGCCGAGCGACCATCACACGCTCGCGCTGACGCTCGGGCCGTCGAACCGGTACGTGCACTCGGCATATCAGGTCGCCGATCTGGACGCGCTCGCGGCGGGTGGAGAGTACTTGCGCGAGCAGGGTTATCGCCGATCGTGGGGGATCGGCCGCCATATCCAGGGCAGCCAGATCTTCGACTACTGGCGCGATCCCGACGGGTTCATGGTCGAACACTTCAGCGATGGCGACATGTTCGACTGCACCCTCGAGCCGGGCTGGGCGCCGATGAGCGCTTCCGGTCTGGCGCAGTGGGGTCCGCCCGTGACCAAGGACTTCCTCGGCATCAAGCCCGGCGC
>NZ_JBSGBY010001009.1:0-1729 GCF_053601505.1 Nocardia sp. NPDC004722 | reverse complement strand
AGCCCGTCCCCCTGGCTGAGGGCGGTTCCCTGACTGAGGGTGGTCCCCCGACTGAGGCGGTCCTCCCGGCTGAGGCCGTCCCCCTGACTGCGGCCGGTCCCCAGAGCGGGGCCGCTCCGCCCCTGGACGAGGTCAGCCTCTCGGGCGGGTGTGGCCCCGGCCCAGCTGGCGCGGCGCACGAGGTACTCCACCGGGCCCTGGCGGAAGCGGCGCAGCCACCATGTCGTGGCGAAGGCTTGGACGGCGAGGATCGCGACGCACAGCACGAGCATGCGGCTCCAGGCGCGCGGAGCGGTCGGGTCGAGACCCAGACGGGGCGCGAAAGCCCGTGCGGCGACCACGAATACGGTCGCGGCGAGATAGTTGGTGAGGGCCGTGCGGCCGAGTGCGGACAAGATCGCGGCGACCGGCGATGCCGCGCGATGATCGAGCAGCAGCAGGACCGCGCACCCGTACGCGGCGGCCAGGATCAGCCCCGGGATCGCACCGAATTCGGGATGTGCCGATTGCAACAGCAGCGCCGGGACGGCGGCGAGGCCGAGCACGAGCAGCGCTACCGGCAGCACCCGATGACCCGATTCGGCCAGGCGGGCAGGCAATCCGGCCATCCCCGCGGCGAAGCCGAGCAGGAACAGGCCCGGCACCTCGAACAGACCCGGCGCCGCCACGGCGGCCACCACCGTCACGACCGCACCGGCACCGGCCGTCACCGGTACCGTCCAGCGCGTCGGGAGGAAGGTCGCGGGCAACAGCAGCACCAGGGCCACGATCGCGTACGGCAGCAATGCTTCTCCGGGTTGCAGCAGCTGATGCACCGCACCCAGCAGGCCGATCGCGAGGATCCGGCGCAGCATCACGACCCGTGGCGAGCCCGTGCGGCCTCGCGCCGACTGCCACATGAGCGCGAAGCTCACCCCGAACAGCAGCGAGAACATCGGGAAGAACCGGTTGTAGACGGCGAATTCCAGCCAGCGCACCACCGGGTCGACCGTCCCGTCCGCCCGCACCGGCGACAGTCGCAGGATGGCGGGCGCATTCGCGAACAGGATGCCGCACAGGGCGAATCCACGCAGGATATCGAGGCTCGGCAGTCGTTTCATGCCTGCCATGCTCGCCCGCCCGAGGTCACCGCCACATCGGCCGAACGGCCGGAACACCGCCCGCCGGTCAGCCGAACGGATGATCGGCCCCGCCGCGTAGTCATCTCGGCGTGCTGGTGGCCGGAATCCACCGAAAGGGCTGCGCCAGTGCGGTGTACGGATCCCGGCCGAAGAACGCCGGGATTACGGGGCAGGTCGGGGTGTGGGGCGCGCCCTTGATCCGGGTAGCCCAGCGGGGCTCGGTTCTCCGCGCGGTTCAGTCCATCAGGCCGGATTGCCAGGCGCGGGCGGCGATTTCGACGCGGTTGCGGGCGTCGAGGCGGCGCTGGATGGAGGCGATGTGGGTTTTGACGGTGCCCAAGGAGAGGTGCAGGCGGGCGCCTACTTCGGCGTTGGTGGCGCCTTCCGCTACCAGGCGGGCGACGTCGAGTTCGCGGGGGCTCAGGGTGGCGATGGCGTCGGCGAGGGTCTCGGGGACGCGGCGGTCGGGGTGGGCGCGGGTGCGGCGCAGCAGGGCGGTGGTGAGTTCGGGGCTGCCCGTGCCGGTGAGCGTCATGGCGGTCTCGGCGTCCTTGATCGAGCGGTACACCATGCCGTCGTTCTCGGCCAGGTTGGCGCGCAACAGCAGG
>NZ_JBSGBY010001008.1:0-1734 GCF_053601505.1 Nocardia sp. NPDC004722 | reverse complement strand
CGGCGTCGCGTTCAAGGGCAAGAGCGGCTGGTGCAGCAGCATCTGCCCGCTGTTCCCGCTGCAGCGCGCCTACGGGCAGACCCCGTTCGTCACCATCGCCAACAATCACTGCCGCCCGTGCGTCGGCTGCGCCAAGAACTGCTTCGATTTCAAACCGCGCGCCGCCTACCAGGCCGATATGGCCGACCCGGAGCGCGGCTGGGCCGCACCGCGCAAACTGTTCGTGGCCGCCCTGCCCGGGTTCGTGCTGGGCTTCATGCTGCTGGCCGGGCAGACGGGCCTGTCGGTGCCGAATCGGTATCTGGCGCTGGGGGTCTCGCTGCTCGTCGCGATCGGCGTGTACTTCGCATTGGAGGCCCTGACCCCGGTCAGCCCTGCCATGCTGTCGGCAGTGTACGCGGCCGTCGCGCTGAATGTCTTCTACTGGTTCGCCGGACCGGTCCTGATGCGCTCGTTCACCACCGTCACCGGCGTGAGCGCGGCCTGGATGCGCTGGCCGATCAGTCTTCTCATCCTCGCGGCCACCGTCGCGTTCCTGGCTCGCACCCGGGTCAGCGAGTTGCAGTACGCGCTCACCACGGGGGCGCGCACCGCGCCGGTCGTGCTGCCCTTCCCGCGCCTGCGCGCCGACACCGAAAAGCCCGCTGCCCCTGGTGCTTCGGTGGACTTCGACGGCACCGCCGTGGCGGCCGAGACCGGCGCGAGCCTGCTCGAACTGGCCGAGCGGGCGAACCTGCCGCTGGAATCCGGCTGCCGGATGGGTGTCTGCGGCGCGGACCCGGTCGCCGTCCTCGACGGTGCCGAGCGGCTGTGCGAGCCGACCGCCGACGAACGGAACACGCTGCGGCGCTTGGGGTTCGCCGACAACACCCGGATGGCCTGCTGTGCCCGGGTGGACGGCGGCGGGGTCCGGGTGTCGCTCACTCCGGAGCCGGGTCGCGGCCTCGGCGACCGCCCGGCCGCCTTCGACCGCTCCCTGGTGAGCCTGGTCGTCATCGGCAACGGCATCGCCGGCGTCACCGCCGCCGACTTCCTGCGCCGCGGCCACCCCGACTGCGAAATCCACCTGGTCGGCCGGGAATCCCACGACTTCTACAACCGGATGGGCATCTCCCGGCTCATCCCCGGCCGCTCCGCCATGCAGGGCCTGCACCTGCTGCCCGAGCAATGGTACGAGGAGCACGGCATCCACCCGTGGCTCAATACCCTTGCGACGCGGCTGGATCCGCGCGCCCAGCGCGTCCACCTCGGCACCGGCGACGTCCTGCCCTACGACCGGCTCATCCTGGCCACCGGCGCGGCCGCCGCGCTGCCGGAGATCGACGGATTGCATCGCCCCGGCAGTTTCGTGCTCCGCACCGCAGGGGACGCCCTCGACATCCGCGCCTACGCCCAGCAGCGATCGTGCACCCGCGCGGTGGTGGCGGGCGGCGGACTGCTCGGCCTGGAAGCCGCCTACGCCCTGCACCAGTTGGGATTACGGGTCACCGTGCTGGAACGCGGACCCCGCCTGCTCGGCAAGCAACTCGACGCGCGCGCCTCGGCGATCGTGCTCGACTACTTCACCCGGGCCGGGATCGACGTCCGCCACCGCGCCGAAACCGCCGCGCTGACTGGCGATTCCAGGAATTCTGGGCACCACGCCGAACCGGTCCGGGGTGTCGTGCTGAACGGGATCCAAGGTGTCGAACATCGGCTTGAAGCCGTTGAACAGCTTGGACACGTCGAAGCTGG
>NZ_JBSGBY010001007.1:0-1741 GCF_053601505.1 Nocardia sp. NPDC004722 | reverse complement strand
CCGATACGCATGTGAACTCCTAGGTCTCGCTGGTGGATTCGACGCTAGGAAGCCCGATACGCACCTGCGGGTGCTCATCGCCGGTGGCAGGCTGTGCCTCCACCTCGCGGATGGCGGCGGCCAGCCGGGGCGCGAAACGCGCCAGATCCATGGAGAATTCGCGCATGTGCGCCAGCAGCGCGTCCTTGTGGGCGAGGAACGCCTCCGGGGTCGCCTCGGTGGTGCGGACCAGATCGCCCAGGGTCAGATAGAAATGCGCGGCGCGCTCGGCCAGATCCGACAGGGCGCGGTCCAGGCGGTTGAGCACCCGGTAGACGCGGGGCGCGTCGGCGCTCTTGTTGGCCTCCGAGAGTGTGTGCAGATCGGCGAGCAGTTCCGGCAGCACCAGCCGCGAGAGCGCCGCCTCGTCGAGGCGGGCGTCCAGCACATCCGAAACCGCCCGATACGCCTGATATCCGGCTTGGGAGAACTGATAGACGAAATGCCGGTTGCGATACTCGGCGAGGGTGGCCGCGCGCGTCCCGTCATAGCTGCGTTCCAGCACACCCCACTGGTGCAACTGCTCGAGCAGCGGCCCGACCTCGGTCGGGGTCAAGGCCGGCGCGCCCGGGCAACGATTGAGCGTGTCGGCGACATCGGAGGCGTGCAACAGCACCACGTACGCGGCACGGGCGGTGTCGAACGCCCGCAGCACCCACAGGTAGTCGGCCCGTTTCTCGGCGGTGGCGAAGGAGAACAATCGCAGCCGGTCGGCATGTGGAAACGCCTCGGACCCGGCCCCTCCGGGGTCGGGCAGCAATCCGTCAGCGGACTCGGTCACCGGGAGAAGGTTAGTACTCCCTGCCGACCGGTTCGGAATCGTGCCGAGTGTCGGCGCGCCCGATACCGCACCGCACATGTGTTTCCCGCGGTCGCGGCAGCCTCTCAGCTACGCGGCAGCACCCCGGTCAGAGAGCGCTGCCACACCCGGCTCCCGATCGCGGTGGCTGCTCAGCCACCGAGAGCGGCGACACCAGCCTGCGCGAACTTCTCGTCCAGATCACCGCTGGGTGCGCCCGCGACACCGACGCCCGCGATCGGCGCGCCACCCTTGGCCGTCACCGGCGTGCCACCCGCGAGGAACAGGGTGCCCTTGATATCGGCCAGGTGCGGTGCGCCGTCGAGCCGCTTGGCCAGCACCGAGGTCGGCGCGTTCCAGGAGACCGCGGTGAACGCCTTCTCCCGCGCGGACTCATAGGACTGCGGGCCCGCGCCGTCGCCGCGCAGCGTCACCACGGTGTTTCCGTCGCGATCGACCACGGCGACAGTCACATGCTGGTTCTCCTTCACTGCGGCGTCGAGGGCGGCCTGCGCGGCCTTGGTGGCGGCGGCGATGGTGAGATGCGTGCTCTGCTGCAGATTCGCGTTCGCCACATCGGCGACCACCGGGGTCTTGGCGCCCGGATCCGGATCCTGGGCATTCACCGACACCACGCCGATCACACCGGCCGCGACGACGGCCGCGGCGGCCCCGCCGATGATCAACTTGGTGCGCTTGGTGGTGGACTGTTGCTCGGTCATATCGTGTCCTTCGCGGATTCGGGGGAAAGCTGTTCGCTCGGTTCGACTTCCAGCCTGCGGCCCCGCGGGCCCCGGCACATCGGCGGTGGTCGCGCCGCGCTCGGGAGCGGGCATGCTGCTGATGAACTCGTCGCGTCTGATCGCCGAAGCCGCGCTGCTACAGCAGGATCTCGATACCCCG
>NZ_JBSGBY010001006.1:0-1761 GCF_053601505.1 Nocardia sp. NPDC004722 | reverse complement strand
GGCGGGCGGCGGGCGCCGGGGGGGGGGGGGGTCGGGGGGCGGGGGGTTGTTGGGGGGGGGGGGGGGGGGTTTGTGGGGGGGGGGGGGGGGGGGGGGGGGGTGGTGGGGGTGGGGGGGGGGGGGGGGGGGGGGGGGGGGGTTTGGGGGGGGGGGGGGGGGGGGGGGGGGGGGGGGGGGGGGGGGGGGCGGGGGGTGGGGGGGGGGGCGCCCCGGAGAGGGCGGTGCGGGCGGCCTTGGCGAAGGCTACGCAGGTGGGGAAGCGGTCGACGGGGCGTTTGGCCATGGCCTTGGTGAGGACGGCGTCCATGGCCGGGGAGAGGCCGGGGCGGCGGAGGCTGACCGGGGGTGGGAGGAGTTGGAGGTGGCCGCGGATGAGTTCGGCGGGGTGGGGGGAGTCGTAGGGGCCCATGCCGATGAGGAGCCAGTAGAGGGCGCAGGCCAGGGAGTACTGGTCGGTGGTGGGATCCAGGGGCGCGCCGGTCATCTGTTCCGGGGAGGCGTAGGCGAGGGTGGCGGTGAACATGCCTGCCTGGGTGAGGTGGGTGGAGTCCTCGCGCAGGCGGGCGATGCCGAAGTCGGTGAGGAACACGCGTTCCCCGTGCCCGCCGACGGCGCGGGCCAGAATGATGTTGGCGGGCTTGACGTCCCGGTGCAGCACCCCCATGCCGTGCGCGTAATCCAGTGCGCTGGCGACCCCTTCGATCACCTGTACCGCGCGTTCCGGCGGCAGGGTGGCGACATTGATCCCGGCGGCGTCGACCCCGTCCACGTACTGCATGGAGATCCACAGCATGTCGCTCTCGGTGCCGCGGTCGTACACCTCGACGATATTGGGGTGGTCCAGGCGCGCGACCAGATCCGCCTCGCGTTCGAACCGGGCTCGGATCTCCCTGTCCGCGTACAGTTCCCGATTCAGTAGCTTGAGCGCCGTCAGCTTGCCCAGGCGGGGGTGGCGGGCCAGATAGACCGAGCCCATCCCGCCCTGTCCGAGCAGCCGTTCGATGGTGAACCCGGCGAACACGTCACCACTGTTCAGCACTGTTCACGACCCCCTTCCGGTGACGTACAAGTCCGTGAGCCTACCCGCCGAAACGCCGTCCGGGCAGGTCAGCCCGGGGTCACCAGACCGGATTCGTAGGCCAGCACCACCGCCTGCGCGCGATCGCGCAGATTCAGTTTGGTGAAGACCTTCGACACGTGGGTCTTCACGGTTTGCTCGGCCACGAAAAGGCTTTCGGCGATCTCGGCATTGGACATGCCGCGCGCCACCAACTCCAGCACCTCACGCTCACGCGGGGTGAGCACCTCCAGCCGCGGCGCGGGGGCACGCCGGGCCCGGCGGCGTGTCACGTCGGCGATGAGCCTGCGTGTCACCGTCGGCGCGAGCAGCGCGTCACCGGCGGCGACCACCCGGACCGCGCGCACCAATTCCTCGGCGGGCGCGTCCTTGAGCAGGAACCCGCTGGCCCCGATGCCCAGCGCCTCGTACACGTAGTCGTCGATGTCGAAGGTGGTGAGCATGAGCACCCGCACCGGCGGCTCGAACCCCGCCGACAGGATGGCCCGCGCCGCGTCCAGCCCGTTCATCTCCGGCATGCGCACATCCATCAGCACCACGTCGGGGCGCAGCCGTTTCGCCTCGGCCACAGCGATTTTCCCGTCCGCCGCGTCGACCACATCCCGAGCCCACTCCGCGATCAACGCCCCCGCGGCGGTCGGCCGAGACCCGAGCGTAGTCCGCTCCAGCACGGGCACCCCCAC
>NZ_JBSGBY010001005.1:0-1761 GCF_053601505.1 Nocardia sp. NPDC004722 | reverse complement strand
CCCCGGCCCGACCGGAGCCAACGCGGTCGAGGCCGCACTCAAGCTGGCGCGCAAGGTCACCGGCCGCACCGGCATCCTGAACTTCACCAACGCCTTCCACGGCATGTCGCTGGGCGCGCTCTCGGTCACCGGCAATGCCGCCAAGCGCGCGGGCGCGGGTGTGCCGCTCCAGCACGCCACCTCGATGCCGTTCGACGGCTATCTCTCGGGCGCGGAAGACGATTCGTTCGAATGGATGGAGCGCGTCCTCGACGACGCCTCGTCCGGGCTGGACAGCCCCGCCGCCGTGATCGTCGAAACCGTGCAGGGCGAGGGCGGGGTGAACATCGCCAGCGTGCAGTGGCTGCGCAAGCTGGCCGGATTGTGCGCTGCCCGTGAGATTCTGCTGATCGTCGACGACGTGCAGATGGGCTGCGGCCGCACCGGCCCGTTCTTCTCCTTCGAAATGGCCGGTATCACACCGGATATCGTGACGCTGTCCAAGTCCATCGGCGGTTACGGCCTGCCCATGGCGCTGGTGCTGTTCAAACCCGAACTGGACCTGTGGAAGCCGGGCGAGCACAACGGCACCTTCCGCGGCAACAATCCGGCCTTCGTCACCGCCCGGACGGCGCTCGAGCACTACTGGGCCGACGACGCCCTCGAGGTCGCCACCCTGGCCAAGAGCGAGCGCATCGACCGTGCCCTCACCGGCATGGCCGCCGCCTTCGACGGCATCAGCACGCGTGGTCGCGGCCTGGTGCACGGCATCGCCTTCGATGACGCCTCGCGGGCGGAGAAGGTGTGCGCGGCCGCGTTCCAGCGCGGACTGCTGGTGGAGACCTCCGGCCCCGAGGACGAGGTGGTGAAATTGCTTCCGCCGCTGACCATTACCGACGCCGAGCTCGATCACGGCCTGGAACTGCTGGCCGGATCCATGGACGCGGTCTCCGACGGGCGGCGCTGACATGATCGTGCGCAGCACCCACGAGATCACCGGCACCGACAGGGATGTCGCGGGCCCGGGCTGGCGCAGCAAGCGCATCGTGCTCGGCGGCGACGGGGTGGGATTCTCCTTCCACGAGACCACCATCGAGGCCGGGACCGTCCACGAGTTCCACTATCAGCATCACGTCGAGGCGGTCTGGCTGGTCGAGGGCGACGGCACGCTGGTCGATCTCGACCAGGGCATCACCTACGAACTCGGCCCCGGATCGATGTATCTGCTCGACGGCCATGAACGCCACCGGCTGTTCGCCCGCCACCGCATGCGCATGCTGTGCGTGTTCAATCCGCCGGTGACCGGCCGCGAGGTGCACGACGCGGACGGCGTCTACCCGCTGATCGCCGTCGAGGAGGAGGTCCTGAATGACGTTGTCTGACATCGAGAGAATCGACCGCTACCGGACCCGCACCGTCGCGGGCACCCCGCCGATCGACCGCGACGACCCGACGGTGTGGGGTGAGATCGGCACTCCGGGCCTGGCCGCCTTCGACGACTACGGCTACGCGATCCTCGACGGCCTGCTCGACCGCTACGAGGTCGCCGACGTCGCCGCCGAAATCGACAGGCTCACCGGCGATCCCGAGCTGATGCTGGACGAGCGGGTCATCCTCGAACGCGGCTCGAACCGGGTGCGCTCGATCTTCGAGGTGCACCGCCTCAGCACCCTGATCGCGAATCTGGTGTCCGAGAGCCGCATCGCCGGACTGGCCCGCCAGATCCTCGGCTCGGAGGTGTACCTGCACCAGTCCCGCGTCAACTACATGCCGGGCTTCACC
>NZ_JBSGBY010001004.1:0-1766 GCF_053601505.1 Nocardia sp. NPDC004722 | reverse complement strand
CATCGAATCTGTACCATCAGCACATCGGCATCGACTGACCCGAGTTTTCAGGCGAGCGTCAGTCGACGATGGCGATACCGTCGATCTCGACCAGCATCTCCTCACGCGGCAGGCCGGTGAAAACCGTTGTGCGGCTGGGGAGGACGTCGCCGGTGGTGTGCTCGTTCACGAACTTGCCGTATGCCTCGTTCATGATGGCGAAGTCCTCACGCTTGGTGAGGTAGACGCGCAACATCACCACGTCGTCGAAGCTCGCGCCGCCCGCCTCGACGATGGCCTTCACGTTCTCCAGCGTCCGAGTGGTCTGGGCCGCGACGTCTCCCGGGTAGAGGTATTCGCTGGTCGCGGGGTCGACGGGGCCCTGGCCGGAGACCTGAAGGAACGGGCCCTTGCGGACGCCCTGGGAGAAGGTGTGCGCGGGGGCGGGGGCATTGTCGGTGCGGATGGCGATCTTCTGGCTCATGGTGGGGCCTTTCACTTCTCGGGGCTCGGACTCCAGCCGAGCTCGGTGGATACGGCCTCGGCGGTGCCGCGCACGCGCGGCAGCAGTCCGAGTACCTGGTCGTGATCGAGCAGCATGTCCGGCACCGACACCGACAGTGCGGCGACGGTCGCGCCGGTGCCGTCGTGGATCGGGACGGCCACGCAGTTGATGAAGCTCTCGTGTTCCTCGTGGTCCTCGGCGAAGCCTTGGGCCGCAACGAGTTCCAGCTCCGCGAGGTATTGCTCCGGGGTGCGGATGGTCTTGTCGGTGTAGGCGCGGTAGTCCAGACCGGCGGCGATGCCCGCCCACTGCGCTCTCGGCAGCGCGGACACCAGTACCTTGCCGACTGCGGTGCAGTGCAGTGCCGCGGGGCGGCCGATGCGCGAGTACATGCGCACGCTGTGGGTGGCGTCCAGCTTGTCGATGTAGACGGCCTCACCGGATTCGTAGGTGGCCAGGTGCACGGTCTGCCCGGTATCGGCGTTCAGTGCCGCTAGGTGCGGGCGCGCGATCGTGCGCACGTCGCGGCCTTCCAAGGACCGGTTGGCCAGTTCGAACAGCCGGGTGCCGAGCCGGTAGCGGTGCTCGCTGTCGTGGGTGACGAAGCGGTCGGCCTCCATGGTCTGCAACAGCCGCAGCACCGTCGACTTGTGCACGCCGAGCCGAGTCGCCAACTGGTCCAGGGATTTCGGCTCCTCGCCGAGTTCGACGAGGAGGGTGAGGGCGCGTTGGAGACTCTGACTCATGAGGCCACATTCTCGGGGAGAAGCAGGCCGGGGCGGTAATGGATGGCCGCCCATTCGGACGGGCTTGCCACGGCCAGGGATTCGAGCGCGGACAGATGTGGCAGTTCGGCGATGTCACCCGTGCCGGTCAACGCGGCGGCTGCGCACAGGTGGCCGAAGCGCAGCAACTGTTCGTGCGGGCGGCCCTGTAGCAGCGCGGCCAGGTAGCCGCCCGCGAAAGCGTCTCCGGCGCCGATGCGTTCGGTCACCTCGAGGGTGAGGGCCGGGACCTCGAGGCGGTCCGCGCCGAGGAATCCGGTCACGGAGTGCTTGTCGTTCTTGACGATCAGATGCCGGGGTTGCGGGAAGGCGGCGCGCAGCCGGTCGGCGTCGCCGATGCCGAAGACCTCCTCGGCCTCGTCCGCGCCCAGGAACACCACGTCGCTGCCGGCGATGTGGCGGGCCAGGATGTCGGCGGCGGTCTCGGTGCGGCGGGCCCACAGGGCGGGGCGGTAGTTGAGGTCGAAGCTGATCAGGCGGCCGTGCCGGGGGAGGGC
>NZ_JBSGBY010001003.1:0-1775 GCF_053601505.1 Nocardia sp. NPDC004722 | reverse complement strand
GATGTTCCGGCGGTGTCCTACTCTCCCACACCCTGTCGAGTGCAGTACCATCGGCGCAGGTGGCCTTAGCTTCCGGGTTCGGAATGGGACCGGGCGTTTCCCCACCGCTATAGCCGCCGTAACTCTATGAAACTGTCACATTCCATGTGCCAGAGGAGAATTTTCGAGGGGCAACCCCTCGAACACCCCAAAAGGGGGTCCTAGGGGGAAGCCCCCTAGAAAAATCCTTCTCCAACACACGGTCGTGTGTTGTTTCAGATACTGCACAGTGGACGCGTAGCTTCTTTGTTGGTAAGTCCTCGGCCTATTAGTACCAGTCACCTACATCTGTTACCAGACTTCCAGTTCTGGCCTATCAACCCAATGGTCTGTTGGGGGCCTTACCCACTCGAAGGTGGTGAGAAACCTCATCTTGGAACAGGCTTCCCGCTTAGATGCTTTCAGCGGTTATCCCTTCCGAACGTAGCAAACCAGCCGTGCTCCTGGCGGAACAACTGGCACACCAGAGGTTCGTCCGTCCCGGTCCTCTCGTACTAGGGACAGCCTTCCTCAAGTTTCTGACGCGCGCGGCGGATAGAGACCGAACTGTCTCACGACGTTCTAAACCCAGCTCGCGTGCCGCTTTAATGGGCGAACAGCCCAACCCTTGGGACCTACTCCAGCCCCAGGATGCGACGAGCCGACATCGAGGTGCCAAACCATCCCGTCGATATGGACTCTTGGGGAAGATCAGCCTGTTATCCCCGGGGTACCTTTTATCCGTTGAGCGACACCGCTTCCACTTGCCGGTGCCGGATCACTAGTCCCGACTTTCGTCCCTGCTCGACCTGTCGGTCTCACAGTCAAGCTCCCTTGTGCACTTGCACTCGACACCTGATTGCCAACCAGGCTGAGGGAACCTTTGGGCGCCTCCGTTACATTTTGGGAGGCAACCGCCCCAGTTAAACTACCCACCAGGCACTGTCCCTGAACCCGATCAGGGTCCGAGGTTAGAGGTCCAATACGATCAGAGTGGTATTTCAACGACGACTCCACGAATACTGGCGTACCCGCTTCACAGTCTCCCACCTATCCTACACAAACCGTACCGAACACCAATACCAAGCTATAGTGAAGGTCCCGGGGTCTTTTCGTCCTGCCGCGCGTAACGAGCATCTTTACTCGTACTGCAATTTCGCCGAGTCTGTGGTTGAGACAGCTGAGAAGTCGTTACGCCATTCGTGCAGGTCGGAACTTACCCGACAAGGAATTTCGCTACCTTAGGATGGTTATAGTTACCACCGCCGTTTACCGGGGCTTAAATTCTCAGCTTCGCCACCGAAGTAGCTAACCGGTCCTCTTAACCTTCCGGCACCGGGCAGGCGTCAGTCCGTATACATCGTCTTACGACTTCGCACGGACCTGTGTTTTTAGTAAACAGTCGCTTCTCACTGGTCTCTGCGACCCAACCCAGCTCCCACCGCAAGGGTGTTCACCAGACCGGGCCCTCCTTCTCCCGAAGTTACGGAGGTATTTTGCCGAGTTCCTTAACCACAGTTATCTCGATCGCCTTAGTATTCTCTACCTGACCACCTGTGTCGGTTTGGGGTACGGGCCGTGTACCAACTCACTAGAGGCTTTTCTCGGCAGCATAGGATCACTGAATTCGCCTCAATCGGCTACGCATCACCTCTCAGGCTATATGAGATACGGATTTGCCTATATCTCGCCCTACAGGCTTACACCAGGTATTCCATCACCTGGCCCAGCTACCTTCCTGCGTCACCCCATCGCTT
>NZ_JBSGBY010001002.1:0-1777 GCF_053601505.1 Nocardia sp. NPDC004722 | reverse complement strand
TGCCCACACCCCTGACCTCGTTCATCGGCCGCGGCGCCGAACGCGGTGAGCTGGCCGAACTCGTCAAGACGCAACGGCAGGTGACCGCGGTCGGGCCGGGCGGGGTGGGCAAGACCCGGCTGGCGCTGGCCGTGGCCGCGGATGTGGCGGCGGACTTCGCCGACGGCGTCTGGTTCGTGGATCTGGTGCCGGTCGCGTCACCGGATACGTGTGTGGTCGCGGGCACCGTGGCGATGGCGCTCGGCGTCGGCGAGCAGCCCGGCCGCAGCTTCGATCGGGCCCTGCTGTCCACGCTGGCCGACCGCAATGCCCTGCTGGTGCTGGACAATTGCGAGCACGTGCGCGACGGCGTCGCCCCCTTCGTGGAGGAGCTGCTCGCGTCGTGTCCGGGCATGAGCGTGCTGGCCACCAGCCGCGCCCGGCTCATGGTGCCGTTCGAGCGCGCCTACGCGGTGCCGCCCATGTCGCTTGCGGGAGAAGGCGCTTCGGACGCGGTCGACCTGTTCATGGATCGGGCGGCGGCCGGCGGCTGGCCGCCCAACAACGCCCTGCGCGACCAGGTGGCGAGCTTCTGTGAACGCCTCGACGGGGTCGCCCTGGCCATCGAACTCGCGGCCGCCCGCTGGACCAGCCTCGGATTGGACGGTCTCACAGCGGGATTGGACGATCAGCTGCGCATGCTCTCCGGTGGCGCGCGCAGCGACGACCGGCATCGCTCGGTCCGGGCCGCCCTGGACTGGAGTCACGCGCTGCTCGAACCCGAGGACCGGGCACTGCTGCGGCGGGTGTCGGTGTTCATGACCGCCTTCCCGGTCGAGGCGGCCGCCGAGGTGACGGGAATCGACAAGGGCACGGTCGCAGCGGGATTGGCGCGACTGGTCGAACAGAGCCTGCTCGTGGTGGCGGACACGCCCACCGGGACACACTTCCGGGCGCTGGAGACCATCCGGCAGTACGGACAGGAGCAACTCGCCGCGGCGGAGGAGGAGACCGATGCCCGCGCCGGGCACCTCCGCTGGTGCGTCGCCGTGGCAGGCGATCTCCTGGCACTGCGCGGTGACCTGCGGCCCCGATTCGACGCCGCCGCAGACGATTTCCGCGCCGCGCTGGGCTGGGCGGGCGAACAACCCGACCGCCGCACCGACGCCTACCACCTGGCCCGCCGGTTCGCGTCGCTGCTGTTCACCCGCCACTTCACCGGCGAATCCCAGTGGCGTCACGAACAAGCCGCCTACCTCGCCGACGACCCCGCCGCATCGGCGGATCTGCTGCGGCAGGCCGCGGCTGTCGCCGGGTGTCAGGGCAACGGCGACGACATGTACCGCCTCCACCGCACCGCCGCCGAATTCGCCCAGCGCGCAGGGGATTCCCTCGCCGCCGCAACCGACCTGGCCGCCGCTGCCGCCTCGACCCACCGATTCCCCGGCACATTCACGCACCTTCCCGCCCGGCAGGAAGTCCTCACCCTCCTCGCCGAGGCACGACTCCTCGCCGAACCCGCCGCGACCCGATCCAGCGCTGCCCGGGCGGCCGTCGCCTTGGCCGGAGCCGTTGTCCTCGTCGAGCCGTTCGCGGAGGTGGATTCGGGACAGGCTGGCACCGAGGCGATTTCGATGGCGGAGCGGGCGGTGGAGCTGGCACGGGGGACGCGGGATCCGTTCGCGGAATCCGCTGCCCTGGACGCGCTGGCCGCGGCCCAGGGCCGGGCCGGGGACCTCGGGGCCGCGGCGGTGACCGCGCGGCGGCGGATCCGATTGCTGTCGACCACACCCGACAC
>NZ_JBSGBY010001001.1:0-1795 GCF_053601505.1 Nocardia sp. NPDC004722 | reverse complement strand
GTGCCATGGTTGGTCGCGCCCAGGGTCACCAGGTTGTGCACCTTGGACGCCCCGCCCTCGAACTTGGTGTACCAGCGCGACATCGGCCCGCCCTGCGAATGCGCGACGAGGTCGACCTGGGACGCGCCGGTGGCCGCCAGCACCCGATCCACGAAGGCGGCCAACTGTTTCGCGGAGTCCTGGATGTAGCCGGTGCCCATGGTGCCGGGCAGCACCGAGCCCAGCCCGCCGCCCTCGATCAGGTTGGAGCGACCGTAGTTGAGGGTGAAGGTACAGTACCCGGCGTCCTTGATGGGTTGCCCCATGAACGCGAAACCGTTGTAGGCGTTCATCCAGGTGCCGTGGACCAGCACCACCGGCCGCGGATGCGCGGCGGACGGTTTGCAGTTCCAGTCGTTCGCGCCCGGCGGGGTCGCGTCCGGGTTCAACAGTCCGTAGCCGAACGCCGCCAGCCACGAGGTCATCGACGGCCCATAGCCTTTGGTGTCGGAGGAATAGCCGCCCGAGGAGCCGGAACTGGACCCGCTGCCGCCGAAGCAGTTACCCGAACCGTTGCCCGATCCCGCGCCGCTGCCGGAGGTGCAGGCCGACCCGGAGTCGGCGATCGGCGCGGCCGGCACGCCCGCGGCGATGTAATCCGCCAATTGCTGTTCGGTCGGCGCACTCTGGGGATCGGCTTCCGCGCCCGGACCGGAGAATCCGACCGTCAGCAGGGAAACACCCAGCATTACGGCGGCCCTGACCGTCTGACGGCGCCTGGTTCTTGTCATTTCATGCCTTCCTGTTGCGAAACCGCGCTCAAGGTAGGCCGCCGTGGAATGGCCGCAGTAGGGTCGCCGCCGAACATTGGAGCAGTTCACGAATTTCGGGCGTAATTCGGTGAAATATCCAAATATCCCGCCGATTCCACGCGCCCGGTTTCGCGGGATGAATTATTGATCCATGAACCACCGCACTGCGACCGCCGGGGCCGAACAGGCGCTGGCACTGGTCGGCCGGCATTACCGGTGCACGCGGACCTTCCCCGTGGACCGGGTCCGCATCCGCGAATTCGCCCATGCCGTCCAGGCTTTCCATCCCGCCCACTGGCACGAAGCCGCGGCGGCCCGGCTGGGCTTCGACGCGGTGGTGGCCCCGCCCACCTTCGCCGCGGTGGTCTGGCAGCAGGCGCGGCGGGAGATCCTCGAGAAACTGATCACCGGCTACCACCCGGATCGGGTCGTGCACGTGGACCAGACCCTCGACATCGGCCGTCCGCTGCTCGCGGGCGATGAACTGACCTGCGACCTCTACTTCGAATCATTCCGGCATTTCCGGTCTTTCGACGTGATCTCGATCGTCGCCGTGCTCACCGACCAGCACGGGGTGCCCGTACAGCGCGGGTCGACCGCGCTGCTGGCCCGCACCGGCGAGCACGAGCACGCCTCGGTGCGGGCGGCGAGCGCCGGTTTCGGCACGGCGGATCCGGTGGTGGCCACCGGGCTACGCCACAGCCGCCTGCCGCGCACCCGCATCGACTTCGACCGGCTCATGGTGGACACCCGGCTGCCGACCGCCGCGACCACGCTGAAGGCCAGCGATCTCACCGATTACGCACGCGTCGTGGGTGATCCGCCCGCCGACGGCATCCGCTCCCCCGGCGATGGGCCGACGCTGGTCGCGCCCGGCATGCTGGTGCTCGCCCTCGCCGCCGGATACGTCACCTCCTGGACGCGCGATCCCGCCGCGGTGATCAAGTACCGGGCCGAATTCGCCAATCACGTCCACTATCTGACCGTGCCCCGCCTCGCCGACG
>NZ_JBSGBY010001000.1:0-1797 GCF_053601505.1 Nocardia sp. NPDC004722 | reverse complement strand
GTACTTCTGGGCTTCCATGTAGCCCTGTCGCCCGCCGGTCGAGCAGCCGTTCCAATAGGAGTAGGCCGCGGCGTGCCCGTAGACGTCGTTGACGACCTGCTTGCCGACGACGGCCAGCTCGTGCACCGAACGGGACGAGAAGTTCTCCAGCAGTGCGGTATTGATCCGGCCGTTCGCGTCCAGCGCCCAACTGCTGTTCAGGCCACTGGTATCCACGCCCGCGTCGGTGGTCGCGACCGCGTAGCCCTGCTTGACGCCCGCGGCCACACCCCCGATGTTCCCCGCGGCATAGGCCGCGCCGCCGACCGCCTGGAAACGGCCGTTCCAGCCCGACTCCGGCAGCCAAACCTGCACCTTGGCACGGTCGTTCGCGCCGGAGTGGGTCAGCGTGACCGTCACCTCGCAGTGCGCCGGGACATCGGCCACGGGGTAACCGCCCAGCGGCGGGGCCCCGGGAACCTGGAAGGTGCCGGCGGGGACCGCGTTCGCCGTCAGCGACTCCACGCTGGCACCGGCCGGTGCGGGAATCTGAAATGTCGTGCAGTTGAAGGCATTACCGCTCGCCTGGGCGGCGGAATCGTCCGACCTGTCCACCACCGCGTAGATCGCGGCAGCGCCCACCACCGTGATTCCAGCGGCCGCGAGTGCCAATACTCGTCTCTTCATGATCTCTCCTCGGTTGGAACTGCACCAACTGTGTCCGGCACGCCACCACCGACACATCAGTCGGATGACGCTCCGTCGACGTAATTCGGGTTCAGACAAGGGCTTACGAGCGCCGCAGTAGGTCCGCGGCGCGTTCGGCGATGGCGTAGACCGTCGCGTTGGTGTTGGCCGAGGGAATCGCGGGGATGACGGATCCGTCGGCGATTCGCAGGCCCTCCAGGCCGTGCACTCGGAGTTCGGAATTCACGACCGCGGCGTCGTCCTCGCCCAGCGCGCAGGTGCCGACCGGGTGGCAGTAGGAACCGAAATTCCTTCGGGCGTAGTCGCGGAGCGCCGCCTCGTCGGTGACGTCGAATCCGGGTGCGACCTCGGTGACGCCCCACCCGGCGAGAGCCGGTGAAGCCGCTATCTCGCGGGCGGCCTCGATACCGGCGATCACGGCCTCGACATCCGCTGCCGCCGTGAAGTATCCGGGGTCGAGCACCGGCGGTGCGGACGGGTCGGCCGAGGTGATGAGCAGGGAGCCGCGGCTCGCCGGGAGCATCGGCGAGACGCCGATGGTGAAGCCGTTCGGCACCGCCGCAACGGGATTGGGCAGGGGGATATCGATGAAGATGATCTGCACATCCGGTCCCGCCAGGTCCGGGTTGCTGCGCAGGGTGCCGATGATCTCGCCGTGATTGGCGCGCGGCGTGGGCACCAGGCGCCGCGAACTGTGCACCAGGTTGACCCGGGGATGGTCGTGCAGATTGCGGCCCACCCCGGCCAACGGGTGCATCACCTCGACCTGCGCGTCCCGCAGCACCGACTCCGGTCCGATGCCCGAGCACAACAGCAGCTGTGCGCTGCCGATGGTCCCGGCTGTCAGCACCACTTCGGAAGTGGCGGTAGCGCGGTGGATTTCGCCACCCACGCGGTACTCGACCCCCACGCAGCGCTGCCCCTCGAGGAGCAGCCGCCCCGCGAGCGCACCGGTGACCACCCTGAGATTCGGCCGCCCCGACGCGGGTGCGAGATAGGCGTCGGCGGCGCTCTGCCGCTGTCCGGCAACGATATTGAGATCGACCGCTCCGAATGTTCATCGAACTCGCCGAGATCGGGCCGAACATGCGGCTGTTCTTCGAGCAGATC
>NZ_JBSGBY010000999.1:0-1808 GCF_053601505.1 Nocardia sp. NPDC004722 | reverse complement strand
TGGCACTGCTGTCCGACGCCGCGCACATGCTGACCGACGCCCGCGGCGGCGCCGGAGAGGAATCGGCGGCGGCTGACAGTCATGGTGAGGAGTCCTTTTTCGAGAGTCAGTTCGCTTTGGTTTCCAGCAGGCGCGGCACCCGCGACAGCGCCTCCAGGGCCGCGCCGAGCGCGGCGTTCACCGCCTGCCGGGCCTGCGGCGGCGTCTGCGCGGGAGCGCGCCAGCGGCCGTTGTCCTGGGTGGCCAGCAGCGCGGTGCGCAGGCGGTCGAGCTTGGCCGAGAGTTGCGGGCGCAGTTGCGGATCGCGGTCGTCGAGCGGCACCGCGAGCTGGTCGAGGACCGCGCGGGTGACGTCGATATCGGCCAGCGTCATCGGGTAGGCCGCGCCCGCGCCCTGATCGTCGAGGCCGGAAAGGTGATCGCGCAGCGCGTCTTCCAGGATCTCGTGGGCGCGGATCGGCAGCGTGGTCGGATCCCCGGCGATATCGCTGGTGGTCAGGTTGTCGCCGATGGCGGCGATATCGGCGCCGAGCTTGTCCAGCACGGGCACCAGTTGCTCGGGGCCCTGGCCGTGCCAGAGGCCGTACTCGAGGCGGTGCATACCGGTGAAGCCCAGATCGTTCACTCCCTCGGGCAGGCCGTTGGGCAGCCCGTCCACAGCGGTGCCCGCATCCTTGAAACTGTTGTAGGACGCGCCGACCCGCTCCCACTCCTGCTGCGCGAGCAGCCAATCGGCCTGCGCGGCGGGAATATTGCGGGCCCGCACATCCCGGCCGACCGCGCCGAGCGCGGTGGTGAGGCGGCCCAGCACCTGCCGCACGTACGCCTGATAGGCGTCGTTGGGCGCGCGGAGTTCGCTGATCCGGGCGGGTTTGAAGGCCGGGGGCGCGTCCGTCTGCGCACCCGTCACCGGCACGCGCGCCGAGGACAGCGAGGGGCGGCCGGACATCAGGCAGATGAACGTGTACGTGCCCGGGTTCAAGGTGGCCGTCAGCTCGGCGGTGGTGGCCGGACCGATGCTCTCGATCTCACCGGCGACCGCGCCGTCCGCGTCGACCAGATCGATCTCACCGGACTTGCCGGACTTGTTGTGCACCGAGATGGTCTGGGTGCCGGTGTGCGCGGAAGTCCATTCGGGGGCACAGGCATCGGCGGTGACGGTGACCGTGCTCGTGGTGTTCGAGTCGCCGGAGGGCAGCAGCGCGATGGCCGTGGCGGCGGCGAGGACGGGCACCAGCACCAGCGTCGCGCCGACCAGGACCGGGCGCGGACCGGCGATCCGCTCCCACCAGTCCGCGTGCGCGGATTCGGATTCCGGCGCGGGCTCGGCCTGCGGTGCGGCCTCGGCTTCCGGTTCGGGCTTGGCTTCCGGGTCGGGCTTGGCTTCCGGCGCGGTGGCCGGGGTGCGGCCCGCGCGGATGAACAGCGGAATCACCGTGGCCAGGTAGGCGATCCACGCCACCACCTGCAGCACGGTCATCTTGGGTGACAGCTCGGTGATGCCGGTGAGCAGCGAGACCCACCACGAGTTGGGGTCGATGTGCGCGGTCAGGTCGAAGGCGATCCAGCGCGACCCCGGCAGCCAGCCCGCCTCTTGCAGATCGCCGAGCCCGTAGGCGAGCACGCCCGCGGCGATGACGATCAACAGGATGGCGGTGCGATTGAAGAAGACGCCGAGGTTGAGTCGCACCGACTGCCGGAACAGCAACCAGCACAGCGCGATCGCGATGATCAAACCCAGGGCCGCGCCCACCAGCGGCGCGGCGGTCGACCCGGCCGCCTTGACGGCCGTCCACACGAACAGCGTG
>NZ_JBSGBY010000998.1:0-1827 GCF_053601505.1 Nocardia sp. NPDC004722 | reverse complement strand
CTGCGGCCGCGGCGTGGGCACCTCGCCCGGGACGAGGACGTCGGGGCCACCGGTAGCGGTCAATAGGATTGCTTGCACTGAAGACACCTCATAAGTTGACTGACGGTCAAGTTTGGCACTGCCGAACATATTGACCGCCGGTCAAGTTGTCAATGCTCGAACCGCACACGAAAGTGGTGACATGGACCGGCCCAAGGAACGCGCCGACGCAGCCCGCAACCGGCAGGCAATCCTGACCGCAGCGCGCACGCTGTTCGCCGAGGAGGGGGCCGAGGCGGCCACGATGGACCGCATCGCCGCCGTGGCCGGGGTCGCGAAAGGCACGCTGTTCCACCGCTTCGGCAATCGCGCCGGTCTGCTGTACGAACTCGTCTCCGAGGGCGCGCGCGGCCTGATGGAGGCGGTGCAATCGGGCCCGCCCCCGCTCGGCCCCGGCGCTCCGGCGGGGGAACGACTACTGGCCTACTTCGAGGCGATGACCCGCCTCATCGCTGACGACATCGAACTGAACGTCGCCTACCAGGCGCTGCCGCCGCACCCCGAACGCGAAGAGTTCCACACCTTCTGGGCGACCCACATCAGCGCCTTGCTCCATGAAGTCCGCCCTGACCTCGACGCGGAGGTCGTGGGCGCACTGCTCCTCGCGCCGCTGGGCGGCGAGATGGTCCCCTACCTGGTGCGCGCCGGGCAGAAGGACCGACTCCTCGAAGCTGTCCGGCAGTTGGTCCAATCCGTGCTCAACCAGCCCGCCTGAGCCTCAGTTCGCGGTGCGGTCGTAGGTTTCGCGGGCAGCCAGGACGTCTTCGATATAGGTTTCCGCCCAGCCTTTGATCGCCTGCATGACCGGGAGGAGGCTGCGGCCGAGCGCGGTGAGCTCGTAGTCGACGCGGACCGGGACCGAGGCGGTGACCGTGCGGGTGATCAGGCCGTCGCGTTCCATGGCGCGCAGGGTTTGGGTGAGCATCTTCTGGCTCACGCCGGTGACGATCCGCGACAGGTCCGAGTAGCGGCGGGGGCCGTCGGCGAGGGCGTTGAGCAGCAGGCTCACCCATTTGTCGCTGATGCGGTCGAGCAGCTGCCGGGTCGGGCATTCCTGGATGTAGGCGTCGTAGACGCGGCGGGCCTCGTCGCGCCGCTGGGCGGCGGTCTTGGTCGCCATGGCTCTCCCTCGCGTACGGTACGCACTCCGAGGTACGTACTTCCCGTTGGAGAGTAGCACTCCGTAGGTTTGCTCCTGGAAGCGAAAGCCTTGGAGCAGAGGATTTTTCAGATGCGCGCAGTCGTGATTCGGTCGTTCGGCGGACCCGAGGTGCTGGAGCTCGCCGAGGTCCCGGTGCCGGTGCCCGGCCCGGGACAGCTGCGGATTCGGGTGGCCGCGGCCGCGGTGAATCCGGTGGATCTGCATACCCGTTCGGGCGGGTTGGCGCAGGCGGGGCTGATGGTGGCCCGGGAGGTGATCGGCCTCGGCTGGGATGTGGCCGGGACCGTCGACGAGATCGGTTCCGGTGTCGAGGAATTCACGCTCGGCCAGCAGGTCTACGGGCTGTCGGACCGGTTGGACGTGCCGTTGGGCACGCAGGCGCAGTACGCGGTCCTGGACGCCGCGGCAACGGCTCCGGCGCCGCGTACCGTGTCCGCGATCGAGGCGGCGAGCCTGCCGCTGAACGCGCTGACCGCCGCCCAGTCTCTCGACCTGCTCACCTTGTCGCCGGACGAGACCGTGCTGATCACCGGTGCGGCCGGTGCGGTAGGTGGTTTCGCGGTGGAACTGGCGGTGGCGCGGGGACATCGGGTGGTGGCGGCCGCCGCGGCCGAGGAAGAGCCCTT
>NZ_JBSGBY010000997.1:0-1832 GCF_053601505.1 Nocardia sp. NPDC004722 | reverse complement strand
CGATCAGTTTTCCACGGGCGAGGACATGGCCGTCGATCGCGGCGAGCGTGGTGGAATGGGTTGCGGTGAGGGTCGATCCACTGGCGCGATCAAGGGCCAGGAGCTGGAAGAGATAGCGGTGGGCGCCGTGGCCCGGCACCGGGCGCGGACCCGCGTAGCCGCGGCGGCGGAAGCTGCCCAGGCCCGCGACCAGGCCCGCGGTGGTGTTCCCGGCGTCGAGCGCCGCCTCCGGCAAACCTGTGCGGCCCGGGTCTATTCCGGTGAACAGGCCGTGCACGACCGGGCGGCGCAGCGGCGCGTCGGGGTCTTCGATGATCAGGATCAGTTCGGCGGCCTCGGGCGGCACACCAGACCAGTGCAGGGCCGGGGAGATGTCTTCGCCCACGCCTGCTCCCGCATGCCTGCGCGGGATCGGCTCGCCGTCGGCGAAAGCGGTGCTGCCGAGGACCAAGGTCTCGGGGACCTCACGCAGGGACGCGTGAAACCATGCGGTGGAATCCATTCCGGCACGCACCGGGCGAAGCAGGCGTCCGATCGCGGCGGTCATGACAGGAACCCCTGTGCGGCCAGGCGCGGGAGAATGCCGCCGCTGGCGATGATTTCCAGCAGGAGCGCGGGCAGCGGGCGGGTCGTGGCGGACTCGCTGGTGGTGTCGTTGCGGTAGTCGCCGGTGGCCAGGTCGAAGGTGCCGGTCTGGCCGTCCTGGAACATGGTGGTGACGCCGGGTGCGGTGAGCGCGGGCAGTCCCGCGTTCACGGCATTGCGGAAGAACAGCGAGTTGAAGCTCTCCGCGATCAGGGCGGCCACGCCGAGGTGCTGGAACAGCGCGGCGACCGGGCGGGAGGAGCCGACCCCGAAATTCGTTCCGGCCAGCACGATGTCGCCGGGCTCGACGAGGTCGGTCCAGCCGGGTCGCAGCTGGTAGAAGATGTGCCGGGCCGCCTCGGGGAGGTCGAGTTTCATGGCGTAGGCGGGGTACATGGCGTCGGTGTCGACGGAATCGCCGAAGACCCAGACACGGCCGGTGGTGGGGGAGGTCATGCGGTCACGCTCCGGGGATCGGTGAGGTAGCCGGTGACGGCGGAGGCGGCGACGGTGGCCGGGGAGGCCATATAGATGTCGGCCTCGGTGCTGCCCATGCGGCCGGTGAAGTTGCGGGTGCTCGAGGTCAGGCAGACCTCGCCGGGGCCGACCACGCCCATGTGGTAGCCGAAGCAGGCGCCGCAGGTCGAATTGGTCACCACGCCACCGGCATCCGCGATGTCCTGCAGATAGCCCAGCCGCATCGCGTCGCGGTACACCTGCTGGGAGGCGGGGGTGACCAGCAGCCGGACCCCGGGCGCGACGCTGCGGCCGCGCAGGATCTCCGCGGCGATCCGCAGATCCTCGAGCTGGCCGTTGGCGCAGGAGCCGATGAACGCCTGGTCGATGCGGCGGGGCTCGCTCTGCGAGACCGGAATTCCATTGCGGCTCACCGTGCCCGGCCGCGCCACATACGGTTCCAGGGTGGACAGGTCGAGGGTGCGGACGTCGGCGTACTCGGCGTCCGGGTCGGCGTCGGCGGGCACGAAATCGGTCACCCCGCGCTCGGCGAGGAACTCGCGCAGCAGCTCGTCGACGCCGAAGGTGGCGAAGTCGGCGGAGATCTCGGCGGCCTGGGTGGCGATCGTGCGCCGATCGTTGAGCGGCACCGTCGCCAGGCCGGGGCCGCCGAACTCGAGGTTCTGGTTGGTCGCGTCGCCGTATCGGTCCGCTAGATAAAGGAATCCGTCCTTGCCGCTGATCCCGGCGGGCAGCGCTCCGGTGAACTCGTAGCGCACGGTCGGGGCGAC
>NZ_JBSGBY010000996.1:0-1839 GCF_053601505.1 Nocardia sp. NPDC004722 | reverse complement strand
GTCCGGCCAGCCCAGCGCCAGCGCGATGGGCAGCTTCATATCGGGCGGGCTGGCCTGCGCGAGCGTCGAGCCATCCTTGAAGGTGACCATGGAGTGCACGATCGACTGCGGGTGCACGGTGACGTCGATGTCCTCGTAGGGGACGCCGAACAGCAGATGCGTTTCGATCAGCTCGAGGCCCTTGTTGACCAGCGACGCCGAGTTGAGCGTGTTCATCGGACCCATGGACCAGGTCGGATGTGTCTTGGCCTCGGCCGGATTCACCGATTCCAGCATCTCGGTGGTCCAGCCGCGGAACGGCCCGCCCGAGGCGGTGAGCACCAGTTTCGCGACCTCGTCGGCGCGCCCGCCGCGCAGGCATTGGGCGAGAGCGGAGTGTTCGGAGTCGACCGGCACGATCTGGCCGGGCTTGGCCGCGCGTGTCACCAATGAGCCGCCCGCGACCAGAGATTCCTTGTTGGCCAGGGCGAGTCGCCGCCCCGACTCCAGGGTGGCCAGCGTCGGTTCCAGCCCAAGCGACCCGACCAGCGCGTTGAGCACCACGTCCGCGTCGGTGCGCCGCACCAACTCGGTGGCGGCGTCCGGACCCGCCAGCGCCACACCGAGTTTCGCCGCAGCGGCCTCGTCGGCCACCGCCACGTTCGTGGTCCCGGTGGCCGCGATCTGCGCCGCCAAAAGTTCCGTATTTCCCCCGCGCGCCGCCAGACCGACCACTTCGAAACGGTCGGGGTTGGCCGCGATCACCTCCAGTGCCTGCGTACCAATCGAACCGGTGCTGCCCAGCAGCAGAACTCTCACAACGTCGGACACGGGGCCATTGTCCCTTGACGCCGTCGGCACCCTCCCCCGGCCCTGCGCGCGGCCGCCACGCCCCACCGGCACCGGGGTTTCCCCACTCCTGCCCGGGCGACACGCCCTTATCCCGGCCGGGGTTTCAGGGGCTTGCCCCTGAGAGTTACGAGAGTTGTCCCTCCCCCTGGTCGCTACGACAGCGGGTCGTATGTCACGATATCGGTCAGCAGCAATCGATTCGAGCCGTAAAGGAGCCGAAGTGGCCGCCACGGAACTGGAACCCGCGCACCCGAAGGATGTCGTGACCAAGGTCGACACCGCTGAGGTTCCGTCCGCAGCGTGGGGCTGGAGCGGTGAGTCGCGCCGGACCGCTCGCGCCGCGGGCTGGGTCGTCGTCGTGATCCTGCTGGCCATGCTGTTCGAGAACCAGCAGGGCAGCTCGTCGGGCACCGGCAATGTCGGTTACATCTTCCTGGTGTTGTTCGCGATCGGGCTGGCGTTCGTGCTGATCCGCGACTCCATCCTGTCGCGCCGCCCGCGCTGAGCGCGTCCTAGCGCGACACGCGGATTCCCTTGCCCCACGGAGACTTTCCGTGGGGCTTTCGGGTTTTGTCGGTGTCCTGCGGCACACTCGCTACCGTCACAACGCAGTACCGAGTAACCGGAGACACCACATGCGCAAGATCCTGACGGCCAGTCTGCTGGCCCTCACCACCACCGCCGCACTGCTGGCGCTGCCGACCGCGACCGCTTCGGCGCAGTCCGCCGCCTGCGGCACGGCCACCGATCTGATCAATGCCGCTCACGACAAGTACCCCGACGGCATCGACACCGACGGTCAGCAGGCACTGGCCGCCAAGCTGAACGCCATCGCCGCCTACGGTTCGGACAAGGCCGCGATCACGGCCTTCGTCACCGCGTTGACCGACGACAATGTCACCGATCTGGGTGACGCGCTCGACGCGTTCAACGCCGCCTGCGCGTAAACACAAGGCAATCGCGCGCCCGAACACCTGAATCCCGGGTGCGCGCACACGAATTGGTTCG
>NZ_JBSGBY010000995.1:0-1842 GCF_053601505.1 Nocardia sp. NPDC004722 | reverse complement strand
TGTTGGCCGGGCCGTTCGCGGCCATGCTCGATCGTGCCCGCGACGCCATTACGAAGCCGCACGGGGCGTAAGGCTCATTCGGAGAATGGGATCAGGCGTACGGCAGCGGATCGGAACATCGGCCGCTTCGACGCAGGGTCCCACTCCGTGCGTGGGCGGCCGCACAACGGTTTCCACACAGCTCGGCCGGGTAGGCGGTGGGCAGAACCGACAATCCGAGGAGATCCGAATGAGCACCGTCACCGCGTCCACCAACGTCGACGTGCCGTTGCACACCGCCTACAACCAGTGGACCCAGTTCGAATCGTTCCCGCAGTTCATGGAAGGTGTGCAACAGGTCGAGCAACTCGGCCCGACGCACACCCATTGGAGGGTCAAAATCGGCCCGGTGGAACGTGAATTCGATGCCACCATCACCGAGCAACATCCCGATGAGCGCGTTGCCTGGCATTCCGACAGCGGCCCCTGCCATGCCGGCGTGGTCACCTTCCACCGCATCGACGACGACACCACCCGCGTCATCACCCAGATGGACATCGATCCCGACGGATTCATCGAGAACGTGGCCGACAAGACCGGCCTACTCGACCACCGGGTCAAGGGAGATCTGCGCCGGTTCAAGGAATTCATCGAGAACCAGCCGCACGAGACCGGCGCGTGGCGCGGCGACGTCCCCCGCCCCGGACAGTGAATTCTCCGATAGGACACCATCATCCGAGGAGTGAGTTGCGATGACCGGACTGACCGCGCTGGCCTTGGTCTGCACGTTGAAGAAATCCCCTGCCCCCTCGAGCAGCGATCTCATCGCCCGGCAGGTCCTCGACGAACTCGCGACCCACGATGTCAAGGGCGCCACCGTGCGACTGGTCGACTACGACCTCGCGCCGGGCGTCAGCGCGGACGAGGGTCCCGGAGACCAGTGGCCACAAATTCGCGACCAGATCATGGCCGCGGACATCCTGCTGGTCTCCACTCCGACTTGGCTGGGGCACATGTCCTCGGTCGCGCACCGCGCCCTGGAACGACTCGATGCCGAACTGTCCAACACCGACGAATCCGGCCGGCCCATCCTGACCGGCAAGGTCGCCACGGTCGCCGTCGTCGGCGACGAGGACGGCGCACACAAGATCTGCGCCGATCTCTTCCAATCACTCGACGACCTGGGCTTCACCATTCCGGCGCAGGGCTGCACCTACTGGAACGACCAGGCGATGGGCGGCACCGACTACAACGATCTCGACGAAACCCCTTCGGCGGTCGCGGATGCCACGGCCGTCCTGGCCCGCAACGCGGCATACCTCGCCAAGGTGCTGGCCGAACAGAACTATCCGGGAACCTGACAGGTGCGGGTCTGGTCGTCGGTGTCCGCGCCGCGGGTTTCCCTCGGGCGGATTCCGGCGAGCCCGGTCCAGCACAGGCTGGCGGTGATGGCGACGGCGTCATGCTTGGGTAGGGGTTTGCCGGTGGCGACCCAGTCCCGGGCGCACGATTGAGCGATCGCGACCAATTCGGCGGTGATCAGCCGTCGTCGTTCGGCCGGTGGCAGTGGATTGGGCGCCAACGCCTGAGCGACCGCTTCGGTGCAGACCGCCGCGGCCCGGTGCGCCATCCGCTGAGCCGACGGCTCCTCGGCGACGGCGGCCCCGGCGAGCAGCGCGGCACTGCGGGGATGGATGTCGGCGAAATCGAAGACCGCTGCCACCGTGGCGGATACGACCGCTCCCATGTCCTCGGCCCGACCCAACGCCGCCGAGAGCGACTCACCCAGAACCTGCGTCGCCTCGTGCAGCACCGCCAGGTACAGCTCGAGCTTGCTCGAAAACGATTTGTACAGCACGGGTT
>NZ_JBSGBY010000994.1:0-1846 GCF_053601505.1 Nocardia sp. NPDC004722 | reverse complement strand
GCCAGCTGCGCCAGGCCAGCGCGAACGCCTCCTGCGCGCACTCCTCGGCCAGATCCCAATCGCCCAGCCCGCCGATCAGCGTGGCCACCAGTCGCGCCCATTCGGTGCGGAAGGCGGCGGTGAGCGCGTCGTCGACCGCGGTCACGACGGTCGGACCGGCCGGATCTCGATCTGCCCGAAGCGACTCGCGGGATGCCGGGCCGCGATCTCGATGGCCGCGTCCAGATCCGCGACCTCGATCAGCGCGAAGCCGCCGATCTGATCCTTGGCCTCCAGGAAAGGCCCGTCGGTGAGCAGCACCTCGTCCCCGCGCACCCGCACCGTGGTGGCGGTGTGGCTGGGATGCAGGCCCTCGTGGGCGGTGAGCACCCCGCGCGCCAGCAGATCGTCCATCCAGTCCCGGAACGCGGTCAGGCCGTCCTCGGACACCAGGTCCGCGACCCGGGTCTCGTCGGCACTGATCAGCAGCAGATATCGCATGGTCGTCTCCTTTCACCCGAACGACGAACGGGCGGGACCGGAATGGACATCACTATGCCGACCCGGGGTGTCCATTGCCGGGATTCGCGTTCGTCGTGCAGGCATGACGACGAAAACCGTGACCTCCGCCGACGGCACCACCCTCGCCTACCACCGCGCCGGAAGCGGTCCGGCCATCGTGTTCCTGCCCGGCGCGTTCAACGACGCGAGCACCTGTGAACCGCTGGCCGAGCAGCTGCGCGACCGCTACACCGTGATTCGCCCCGACCGGCGCGGGCGCGGGGCCAGCACCGACGCCATCGCCCCCGCCGACGCCGCCCGCTACGACATTCGCCGCGAGATCGAGGATTTCGACGCCGTGCTCGCCGATATCGGCGGCAGCGCGGCGGTTTTCGGGTTCTCCTCGGGGGCGATCCTGGCGCTGCAAGCCGCGGTCGCGGGTTCGGCCATCACCCGATTGGCGCTCTACGAACCGCCTTTCGCGCTCGCGGGGCTGTCGGAGCACACCCCGTCACGGCTGCCCGAACGCCTGGCGGACCTGATCGCGCGCGGCGAGCGCGGCGCGGCGGTGGAGCTCATGCAGCTCGAAGGCATCGGCCTGCCCGCCGAATTGGTCGAGCAGGTCAAACGGTCTCCGATGTGGCCGCGGTTGACGGAGATCGCCCAGACCGTCGTCTACGACGCGACGATCTGCCGCCCGCCCAACCTCCCGACCCCCGAGATGGCCCGCCTGGCCATCGAAACCCTCGTGATCAGCAGCCCCGATTCCTGGCCGGGCGTCCGTTCCGCCGCGCAGGCGCTGCCCGCTCACCTCGCCCACGCCCGCTATCTCGAGGTGCCCGGCGGCATCGACCACGGCATTCCGGCCGAGGCCACCGCGAAGGTGCTGGACGACTTCCTGAACGAGGGGCATCGTTACGGTCGGTAAAGAATTCGGTGAGGAGTGAGCGCATGTCGAAGCGAGCGGATCTGCTGATCCGGGCGGGAATCATCCACACACTGGTGCCGGGGCAGGCCCCGCAGCGCGCGCTGGCGGTGCGCGGGGACCGCATCGCGGCCGTATCGGAAGACCCTAACGGTTTGGACGACTGGGTAACCGGCGACACCGTCGTCCTCGACCACCCGGACGCGACCGTGCTGCCCGCCTTCGACGACACCCACACCCACCTGATCATCGCCGCCAACAGCGCCCACGATGTGCCCGTGCACACCGCCCGGGACATCCCGGAACTGCTGGAGCTGATCCGCGAACGCGCCCAGCAGACCCCGCCCGGACAGTGGATTCGCACCACCGCGAACTGGCAGGAGATCAACCTGCCCGAACGCCGATTCCCGACCGCGCGGGAACTGGACTCCGCCACCGACA
>NZ_JBSGBY010000993.1:0-1860 GCF_053601505.1 Nocardia sp. NPDC004722 | reverse complement strand
AGCAAGTTTCGCAGAACACGTTCGACCCGGCGCGGATCCACCTCGGCGACAAGGGGTTCCTCGGGCATGTCGACCACGAGTTCCACGCCGGATTCGCTGTCACGTGGCATGGTGGGTTACCCCGCAAGCGCTTTCGGAATGGTGGCGTGTTCGGGGAGGATCACCCCGCAGCCGAGGGAGGCCGCGAAGGCGGCCGCTTGGTACCGGTAACAGCGACGGATCTTCAGGCGCGCCTGGGTGGACAGGTCGCGGGTGATGGCCTCGATGCGGGGCAGGTCGCCGCGCAGCGGTTCGGTGATGGTGACCAGGGCGCCGAAACGCGTGACACCGTGGCCGCGGGCCTGCTCCTCGCGGGCCTGCTGGGTGGCCCCGACGCGCAGGGTCGCCGACGCGGACACGACGCCGCGCTCGGATTGCTGTGCCACCAAGGCGTTCTTGAAGTCGTCGTCCACGATCTGGGCTGCGTCGCCGGCGGAATGCGGGCGGTAGACGATGGTGATGCGCTTGCGCGGCACCTCCGGGTTCGGCGCGAGCAGCCGCTGCAACACCCGTTCGTCGACCGCGCCCTCGGGGGCGGTGTCCATCTCCCAGGTGACCGAGCGGCCGCCGTCGTGGATGAAGTGGTCCCAGCGCTCCTCGTGCGAGACCGGGCCCGCGTCGGCCCAATCCAGGCCGTGCCCACCGGGTTCGGCCGCCGCCACCTCGAGGTCGGCCTGCGCGGCCGGGTCGTAGCTGCGGCGGATGAAGGAGATGATCTCGTCGGCGGCCATGGGCTGGGCGCGCACGCCCGCCTCCGCCAGCGCCGCGCAGATGCCGGGCAGGCGGCGGCCGATCTCGACGGCCTCCTCGGCCGGGTTCTTGCGCCGCTCGGCGGTGGTGGCCTTGAACGTGATGGCCACCCGCGGTAGCAGTTGCACACGTTCCTGCGGCAGTTCGGTGGCCAGCTCGTACATGACCTGCTGTGCGAGATCGGGCGCTTCGGGCCGGGTGATGGTGGAAACCTCGGCGAGCAAACGGTTTCCGGTCTCGGGCACGGTGTCGATGACCGGCACCACCGCCACGATGTCGGAGGTCTGCCCCAGCGAGGCCAGGAAGGTGCCCCATGCGCCCACCCAGCGGTCGATGACCGGCTGGTCGACGGCCTCGTGGCCCTGCGGCCACGCCCGCAGAACCACGGTGTACTGGGCGAATTGGGGCAGGTGGATCATGCCGAAGCTGTAGCCGCCCGCGTCGATGCCCTCGTAGAGCCGCGACGGGGCCATCAGCCCGGGCAGCCGGGTGACGCCGCCGGGAATCCGGGAGAACCGGCCGCCCCGATACACGTGCTCGCCCTTGGACCGGCCACGCAACCAATGGAACATCATCAATCCGTTCTCGTAGCCGGAGCGGCCGCCCGACCGCCACACCAGTGGAACCATCACGACCGTGCCGATGACCGCCACGAACAGCGCCGGTTTCGGACCCGCCGCCAGCGCCGTGAGCAGCGCGGTGATCACGACGGCGAAACCGACCACGGTCTCACCCCAGCGCAGGCCGAAAAGGCCGGCGCTGCGGGGCTTCTGCCACAGGCCGTACGAGCGGCGCTCGTAGGTGTCGGTCATCGTCATCGCGGAATGGTGCTCCTGCCCAGGTCGGGTGAACGGTTGACCCAGCGGTCGCCGGCGACGTCACCCGCTGTGTTCTCGGCCTTGCCCAGCGAGGCGGTCGCGGCACGTACCTGGGAGACCCGGTTGGCCACGCGGGACGCGCCTGACGGTACTGCGCCACCGCCGCCTTGCGCGGCAGGACTCGCGGCGTTGCCGCCGCCACCGCCACCGGCGGGCCGGGGCTGGGGTGTGGGCCGCGGCGGGCCGCCGCCGC
>NZ_JBSGBY010000992.1:0-1861 GCF_053601505.1 Nocardia sp. NPDC004722 | reverse complement strand
CCATGGCGCAGGCCCCGCCCACCGACGCCATGGCCGGTCTGGAGGCCGGGCTGCACAACTTCCTGCTCTCCTGCGTCGACCCCGAACGCGTCCGCATCGCCCTCATCGACGCGCCGTCGGTGCTCGGCTGGCAGGAGTGGCGCGAGGTCGACGAGAAGTACGGCCTCGGCCTGGTCGTGGCGGGCTTGCAGGCGGGGATCCAGGCCGGCGCCCTGCGCGGCGATCTCGACATCCGCCCGCTGTCGCTGCTGATCCTCTCGGCGCTCGGCGAGGCCGCCATGTTCATCGCCAATGCCGACGACCCGGAAGCCGCCCGCCAGCAGACCGAACCCGCGGTGCTCGCCCTCGTCGACGGTCTGCGCCTCTAGACAACGGATTTCGGGCGACACGCTCCGGGAATCGGTGCGGCGGCGGCAGAATCGGTCGGATGACGGATCTCGCGCTCACCTCGGATCGCCGGGCCGAACTGGCCGGGCTGCTCGGTGACGAAACCCGTCTGCGCACCGAATTCCCCAGGGTCGCGGAGTATCTCGGCACCGCCTCGCGTCTGCCCGGTACCGGTGACGAGCGCGCCGACTCCGCGTTCGATCTGCGGTTGGTGCACTATCTGACCGGTGGATCGTCGGACAACCCCTACTGGGATATCGTCGCGCCGTCGGTGTCCGAGGTCGCCGGACGCCGGGTGGTCGACGGCGGCCGGGTCGCGGGCAGCCCGAGACTCGCCTTCGCCCAGACGATTCTGCAGTCCGCCTACGCCTACGCGATCCCCGCGCCCGCCACGATCGAGTGGCTGGCCGACGTCTGTGCCGGTCGTCCCGTCACGGAAATCGGTGCCGGGCGCGGTTATTGGGCCGCGCAGCTGGCTCGTGCCGGGCTGACGGTCCACGCTTTCGACGCCGAACCCCCGGGGCTCACCGAGAACCCGTCCTTCCCAGCCAGTTCAGGCCAACGCGACCTCTGGTATCCCGTGCGTGGAGATACCGCCCGAGCCGCCGCCGACGCGGGCCGCGACGACCACGTGCTCCTGCTGTGCTGGCCACCCGGCTGGGGTGACCGCATGGCCTCGACGGCACTCGCCGACTACACCCGCGCGGGCGGCACCCGCCTCGTCTACATCGGTGAGCAACCCGGCGGCAAGACGGCCGACGCCCCCTTCTTCGACGCCCTCGCGTCCGGTTGGACTCTGAAACCTGCTTCGCCCCACTACGTTTCCTGGTGGAACCTCACCGACACCGCCCAATTCTGGACCCGTGCCCGATGAAGGTCGCCACGCCGAGGAGGAGGCGGGTCGGGGGCCGCCTTGACTGCCTCGGCGTGGCAACCGGGCGGGACGCGAGGAAGCGCGCGCCGTCGCCGATTCAAGATCGCGGGCGACGGGCCGGGGCGTTAACGGCCGGGCTACCTGTCGGCGAGCCGGGCCTTCTTGACCTTGTTGCCGCACGTGTTCATCGAGCACCAGCGACGATTCGCGCCTCGACTGGTATCGAGGAAAAGTCCTGCGCAGCCGGGTCCTTCGCAGGCTTTGATCCGGCTGCGATCGGGGCCGCCGATGACTTGGATGGCATCGGCGGCAAGAACTGCGAGCGCGTCGTCTACCGGTGCTTCTTCGCGCAAGCGCCAGACCGCGCGGCCGTTGTCGAGTGCGGGCGTCGGCTGCCCCGCGACGGCGGCCCGGTTCAGGATCGCCGCGTCGGTCGGATCGGGTTTGCGGTCGCGGGCGACGGCCAGCCCGGCACGATAGATGGCTTCCCGCAACGCGAGTGCGCCCCGGAGCTCGGCGGGTGAGACACCCGGCACGTCGAGTCCTGCGGCGCGCAACCAGAGTTCGAGCCGGTCGGGCTCCGCGAGTCGCTCGCGGGGA
>NZ_JBSGBY010000991.1:0-1869 GCF_053601505.1 Nocardia sp. NPDC004722 | reverse complement strand
CACACGATGAACACCGCGACCAGCGGTTCCGGGCGCGGCTCGACCTCGCGCAGGAAATCCAGTGCCGCGGCATAGGTCGCGCCGCTCGTCGGCCCGGCCAGTACGCCGTGGGTGGTGGCCAGGGCGAGGGTGGCGTCGACTGCGCGCCCGGCCTCGACGGCCAGGATGCGGTCGTAGAAATCCGGCTGGAACAACCCCACATCCCACATCTCGGTCTCCGAGCGGATGCCGGGAATGAAGTCGCCGCGTTCGGAGACCACGGCGATGGTCTCGAGATCCGGATTGTGCTTGCGCAGAAAGGTGGCCGTGCCGCGGGTGGACCCGGTGGTGCCCAGCCCGCCGATCAGATAGTCGACGCGGGTGATGCCGTCGCGGGCGAGATCCTCGTGGATTTCCCGGCCGGTGCCCTGATAGTGCGCCTCGATGTTCTTCTCGCTCGTGTACTGCGAGGGGTGATACCAGGCGCCCGGCGTGCGCGCCATGGTCGATTCGATGACCGAGTACACGTCGTTGGGCGCGGTCGGATCCGGACATTCCGACAGTCCGGGCAGCTCCTCGATCTCGGTGCCCAACAGCTGCAACAGCTCCCGCACCTCCGCGACCTTGATGCGATTGGTGACCGCGCGCAACCCGACCCCGTGCAGCGCCGCCAGAATCCGCAGCGCCTTGGCGGTATTGCCGCTCGACGCCTCGATCAACGTCTTCTTACCGGCCACGATGTCGTCGAGGTCATCGCGGATCATGCCCCACGCGACCCGGTCCTTGACCGACCCGAACGGGTTGTAGAACTCGAGTTTCGCGTACAACTCGACGTGCGGCAGCCCGTGCACGGCCGGATCCAGCCGCAGCAGCGGGGTATTGCCGATCAGTTCGGTGATGTGGTCGTAGCGCATCAAGCCACCTCGTGCCGGTAGTCAACGTCACGGCACACCCGAAACGTCCCCGACCGTTGCACCACAGCCAGTTTCGGTGGCACCGAATGCATCGATGCGCGCGCTGCCGACAAATCCATGTGGTAGGCAGCGGTATTGGGGAAGACCAGGAAGTCTCCCGGTGCGGGGCAGCGTGGCAGCCACACCTTGTGGTTGGCGATCAGATCCCGTTCCAGGCACAGCCGCCCGGCCAGGAACACCCCCACCGCACCGGAATCGGCGGGCCTCTCGGCGGAACCGTGCGCCGCCACCAGGATCGGATCCACCATCACCTCCTGATCGGCCGGGGTGACGGTGTCACGGCTGAGATCCAGATTCACCAGCGTCGACCCGTCGGCGGTCTCCTTCACGAATTCCACCCGCGCCACCGTGATTCCGGCATGATCGACCAGCGATTTGCCCGGCTCCAGCCACACTTCCAGCAGATTCTCCGCCGCCACCGCGGCCAGCCCGCGCCCGCCGTGCGATTCGAGACCGGTATCGAGCAGATCGGCCAGCATCCGCGCGGCATCCACAGTGTTGGCATATTTGTGAAAAACCGGTGTCCCGTGCACGGCTCCGTCCTCGAGATGGAACCCGAACGTGTTGCCGCCCCAGGTCATCGGCTCCCCGCGACCCAGCAGCGATTCCCGTAGCGCGTGCACGTACGCATCGAATGCGGTGGCGTCGGCGGTGAACACCTGCCGGAATCCACCGCCGATATTGAGCACCGACGGTGTCAACCCCACCTCGTAGGCACGCTCGGTCAACTCCAGGCAACTCTCCACCGCGCGCACCCGCTCGGCCGGTTCCCCCGAGTCCAGGTGAAAAGCGAACCCGCGGAACTCGATCCGCTCCCGCTCGGCGGCCAGCACCTTCAGCACCGCGTCCACCCGCGCCAGCGGCACGCCGAACCGGCTCACCGGCGTCCCCCCGACACCGCAGACCCGCACCCGCA
>NZ_JBSGBY010000990.1:0-1874 GCF_053601505.1 Nocardia sp. NPDC004722 | reverse complement strand
ACGGCTTCGAGATGAAGCTGGCCGACAACGGCGAACTGCTGCTGCGCAGCTCGCAGGTGATGCGCGGCTCGATCGCCCGCACCTCGATCGCGGCCGCCCGGGAATCGCTGTTGCGCACCAGCAGCAGCGGCGGGGAAATCGGCAGTGCCGCACTCGCATTGAGCGATATCACGCTGGACGGCGTCGCGAGTGCGTGCGATGCCGTCCAGCGTGACGGCCGGGTCGACCTGTCGGGCATCCCGGCCGCCTGCTGAGGTCGCGAACTCAGATCGACTGAACGATCTTGACGCCCACCAGGACCACCGCGAGTACCAGGTAACCGCGCAGCGCGAACATGCCCGCCATGCGTGCCGTGGAGAACGCGGGCCGCTCGAGGGTGTCGAGGGCGGGGGTGCGCCAGGTATCGCGGTCGGCCTCGCGGATGGCCTTGCGCTCGGCCCGGGTGAGGGGAGTGGACTCCAGCTCCTCCACCTGGTCCGGGTCCAGGTTGCCGAGTTCCCGTGCGGTGCGCTCGGTCTCGCGGCGCTTGCCGCGCTGCCAGGCGATCAGCATGCCCGCCCCGCCGAGGACGCCGACCAGCGCGCCGACGCCGAAACCGATCTCGATGGTGGTCGTGGACAGGCCGGGGAAGAACACCGCCGCGGTCAGGGCCAGCGACAGCAGCACCAGCGACCACACGATGATTCCGGCGACGATGTTCTGGCGCACCGTGTTCACCCACGGACCCAGCACCGCCTTGTCATTGCACAGCAGCACCAGGAACACCGTGGCCGAGGGCAGCAGCACACCGGCCAGCGCCTGCACACCCTGGGTCAGCAGACCCAGCACGTGGTCGGGGCTGAAGGACACCGCGCCCGCGACGGCCAGCAGCGCGGCGTAACCGAGGTAGAAGGCCGGCGCTTCACTGACCTTCCAGTGCAGCGAGTGCCGCTTGCCGAGGGTGTCGCCCAGGGCGTAGGTGGTGGCCAGGCCGACCGCGTTCGCGCCGATCAGCGAGGCGTCCAGCAGCAGCAGCGCGAACAGCGCGCCGACCGTGGTGCCCATGTGATCGTGCAGCGACTGGGCTACCGCCCCCGCGTCGGTGAAGTTGCCGACCGCGTCGGTGCCCGCGAGACCGAAGGCCGCCGCGGCCATGATGGCCACCGCACCGAGCATCACGACGACGATGCCGACCCACAGATCGATGCGCTCGTAGCGGATCCAGCGCGGCGTGATGCGCTTGTCGACGATGTTGGACTGCTGGAAGAACAGCTGCCAGGGCGCGACCGTGGTGCCGACGATGGAGACGATGAGCAGCAGCAGCGTCGAGTTCAGCCCGCCCGGGAAGGACGGCAGGAACCCGTGCGCGACCTGGGAGACGTTGGGGTGCACCAGGAATGCCAGCGGGAACATCACGATGTTCAGCGCGATCAGCCCGAACAGGAACCGCTCCCAGCGCCGGAACGAGCCGCCCGCCACCATGGCGAACAGCGTCACCGCCGCCAGCGGCACCGAAATCGCCTTGGGCAGCCCGAAGTAGTTGAGCGCCATCGAGACGCCGATGAACTCGGTGACGATGGTCAGCGCGTTCACGATGAACAAGTCGCCCACACTGAACGCGCCCCAGAACTTGCCGAAACGATCGAAGATCAAGCGCGCGTGACCGACCCCGGCGACCGCGCCGAGGCGCACCACCATCTCCTGGTTCACGTACAACACCGGGATGAGCAGCACCAGCGTCCAGACCAGCGCCATGCCGTAGTTCTGCCCGGCCTGCGCGTAGGTGGCGATGCCACCCGCGTCGTTGTCGCTACCCGGTGCGGACCTGAGGATCCCCGGGTTCCACCGACGGCTCCGGGGTGGCCGGTGTGGGCAACTGGATATCGGCCCGCTCG
>NZ_JBSGBY010000989.1:0-1875 GCF_053601505.1 Nocardia sp. NPDC004722 | reverse complement strand
GCCCACACCGCAGCCGACGATCGCGCCGACAATGAAGAACCAGACGCCGATCACCGCGCCGACGATGCAGCCGATGAGCGCACCGGCCACGATCGGGCGTGGACACTACGTTCGAGCCGTTGGGCAAGGCGAACTATGTACAGCTGACCACCTTCAAGAAGGACGGGACGCCGGTCGGGCCGCCGGTGTGGGCGGTCCTCGACGGTGGCAAACTCTATGTCTGGACGGTCACCGACAGCTGGAAGGTCAAGCGCATCCGGCGCAATCCCGAGGTCACGGTGCAGCCGTGCGACTTCCGGGGCAAGACGCACGGGGAACTGCTCAAGGGCAGCGCGCTCGTCCTCGACGCTCCCGGCACCGAGCGGGTGCGCGATCTGATCAAGCGCCGCTACGGGATTCAGGGCTGGCTGGGCATCACCCTCAGCAAGCTGCGCCGCGGTAACACCGGCACCATCGGCATCGAAATCGCTCCGGCATAACACCTTTCGCACACGACCAGACCGCCGGACCGACGGGGACCGGTCCGGCGGCGGTCGTGCCCACTGCCGGGTCTAGGGCTGATCTCCGGCGATGATGGCGCCCAGCAGGCCGCCCACACCGCAGCCGACGATCGCGCCGACAATGAAGAACCAGACGCCGATCACCGCGCCGACGATGCAGCCGATGAGCGCACCGGCCACGATCGATCCGGCATTGGCGACATTCTGCAGCGCCACGACATCACCGTTGGGTGCGGCGATATCGGCCGGATCCGACGGCCGCACCGTCAGTTCGGTGGCGGCCGCGTTCACCTCCGGCACCACCGTGAGCGTGCGGTCGGCGGTTTGATAGGTGAGCGGTAGCGAGGCGATGACCTCACCCGACGGCGCGATGATGTTCACCGCGCCGGGCGCGAGCTCGAAGTGGCCCGCGGTGAGCGTGGTGGTGACCGCGGAGCGGTCGGGGGCCAGTGCGATGGAGTAGTCGACACCCCGATCGGCCCCGTTGATGCCCGGTTGCGCGACGGCGGGTTCGCCGTGTGCGGTCACCGTGGCGACGCACAGCGCGGCGACGGAAAGTAATGCGGTAGCGGCTATCTTGGCAATTCTCATGATGGTTCCCTGCAATCGAAGAGCCGATTCACCGCAGGGTCGAGCAGGTGAATCCCGAGAGATCCACCCGAACACTGCAACTCGAATTCGCGGACGCGAGGGCGCGGCGAACCGGGGAATTCCCACATCGAATTATCGGACCCGATAACGCCATTGGGCGTTGCCCGGGTGACCCCGCGCCGTAAAAACCTGCCATGGTCTCCCCGAGTACGACGCCGAGACGTTCTTATGATGCTCTCAGAATCCTGAACAGGGAAGACCCAGGTGCCGGGGTTGTCCGCCTGTGTCCTGCGCGTCACCCCGACACGCCGCATCCCGCCGGCGGTCCGGCCGAATTCGATTACTCCAGTTCGCCTTCGGTCTCCAGATAGACCTGCCGCAGCCGATCCAGTGTTTCACTCTCCGGCTGTTCCCAGAGTTTCCGCTCCGCCGCCTCCAGCAAACGCTCCGCAATACCGTGCAGCGCCCAGGGATTCGACTGCTCCATGAACTTCCGATTGGTCTCGTCGAAAACATAGGATTCGGCGAGCTTTTCGTACATCCAGTCGGCGACCACATTGGTGGTGGCGTCGTAGCCGAACAGATAGTCCACGGTGGCGGCCATTTCGAACGCGCCCTTGTAGCCGTGCCGACGCATGGCCTCGAGCCAGCGCGGGTTGATCACCCGCGCCCGGAACACCCGGGTGGTCTCCTCCGAGAGCGTGCGGGTGCGCACCGCGTCCGGCCGCGTGCTGTCGCCGATGTAAGCCTCGGGATTCTTGCCGGTCAGCGCGCGCACCGCGGC
>NZ_JBSGBY010000988.1:0-1882 GCF_053601505.1 Nocardia sp. NPDC004722 | reverse complement strand
CCATGGCCGAGGCGATGACCGAGAACGGCTATGTCGGGACCCCGGTGGCCGCGGTCATCAAGCGCGCGGGCGTCTCCCGTGAGACCTTCTACGAGCAGTTCCGTTCCAAGGAGGACTGTTTCGAGGCCGCCTACGAGCGCGCGGTGGAACTCATGCTGACCGGCGTGCTGGCCGCCACGGGCGCGGAATTCGACGGTGAGACCCGCACCGAGCGGATGGGCCGCCTGCTCGGCGCGTACCTGGACGCGCTCGCGGGCCAGCCCGCTTATGCCCGGCTGTTTCTGGTGGAGGTCTACGCGGTCGGCACCGAGGCCATCGCCCGGCGCACCCAGATGCAGGAGACCTTCGTGGCGATGGTCGCCGACGTGCTGGGCGCGGAGACCGAATCCCAGCGCTTCGCCTGCCAGACCCTGGTGGCGGCGCTGTCGTCCATGGTCACCGCGCGCATCGCGGTCGGCGATCTGGACGGTCTGCGGGAATTGCGCGCGCCGCTACTGAACCTCGTGCGGCGCAGCGGAGAACTGTTCGGCGATCCGGTGCTCGACGTCTGAGGGTGTCGCGCCGCGGCGGCGCAGGACCAGCAGCACCGCACCCGCGAGGGCGGGCAGCGCCAGTGCCGCCACCGCGGCGACCGGGGTGCCCAGTCCATGGGCGAACGCTTCCAGCAGTGTCAGCGCGCCGAAGTACAGGAACAGCAGTCCCGAGCAGACGGCGATGATGCGTTCCGGAATGTGCTTGCCGATGGTGACGCCGATCAGGATGGCCAGCCCGCCGGCGGCCACCATGCCCGCCACCGAGCCGATCCACACCGCGACCCAGCCGTTCTTGGTGGCCAGGGCCATGGTGGCGAACATGGTCCGGTCGCCGAGTTCGGCGAGCAGGAAGGCGGACACGACCACCAGGAAGGCATTGCGGGACTTGGGTTCCGCCGCGACCTCGGCGTCGTCGCCGCCCGCGTGCAGGGTTTCGCGCAGCGTCCACAGGCCCACGCCGATCAGGGTGGCGGCCGCGAAGAGGGAGATGACACCGGTCGGCAGCGCCGCACCCAGGAAGTGGCCGACGCCGACGGCGATGAGGTTGACCAGAATGCTCGCGACCGTGATGCCGGTCAGCACCACCCACCAGCGGTAGCGCAGTGCGAAGGTCAAGGCCATGAGTTGCGATTTATCGCCCAGTTCGGCGAGGAAGAGCACGCCGAAGCTCAGCAATATCGTGGCGATCATGAAGGTCAGCTCCCAGGTTTCCGGCCTGTCGGCTGAATGCGGGGGCGCTTCAGCCGACACCGCACCGGTCAATCGGTTTGGTTTGTTCTCGGCCGAAGGTCTCGCCCACCGGAAGAGTTCCGGTTCACGCGCCGGATCCGGAAAAGGATCAGTATGTCGACGGCGTGATTGGGGGCTACTCCCCTTCGCTCGCCGCCACTCTACTCCGGCAAACCGGGCGCTTGCAAACCGCTGTTGTCGAAATCGCAATGCGCGCAATAAGTTTGGCGACGCTGCCGGAAGGTTTCGGGAACCCTTACGCGGCCAGCAGCATGGCCAGAACCGCGGTGTCGGGATCGCTGATCGGATCCACCCCGACCCGCGAAACCATCGAGGTCACCGTCCCGTCGCTATCGGTTTCCACCCAAGCCGCCCGATGTTCGAGTCCCAGATGCGGAAGTCCCGGCAACAGCAGACAGCCGGACGCCGCGCCCGTGCACTCGGGCAGCGAGGGCCGCGTCTCGCGCGGCGGATGCAACATGATCAACGCGGGCGGCACACGCGCGGCAAACATGCCCGGCCGCAAGCCCTCCGCGGTACCGAGCACGGTGTCGTGACGCCGACCTGCACGCGTTCGCGCACGCGGATGTGCCGTTCGAGCGGTTGGTCGAGGTGCTCAA
>NZ_JBSGBY010000987.1:0-1884 GCF_053601505.1 Nocardia sp. NPDC004722 | reverse complement strand
AGCCGTTCGCTGAGCGGAATCGTCAGCTGCGCCAATTCCATTGCCAGGCTTTCCACACCGCGAAAGGTTCGGGCCGCCCACCGATCAGCGCACGCTGTCGAAGGAACGCTTCCGCACCGGCACGCGGGTCACACCGCTGCCGACGCCCGGCGTGTACGCCCGCCACAATGCCGTCGACGCGCCCGCGCGACTGCCGGACGGCTCCTTCGAGGAGCTGTCGGTCAGCAGCATCCTGCGGCACCGCCGCAACCGCGCCCACACCGAGGCCGTGGTGCTGACCGTCGGCAGTGCCCTTCCAGAGCATGGCAACGGCGACAACGGCAGTGACGACAACGGCAACGACTCCCCCGAGGAAGGCTTGCGGTGAACCCGGACAACTATCTGTACCTCTCGGCGCTGCTGTTCACCATCGGCGCGGCCGGAGTTCTGGTGCGGCGCAACGCCATCGTGGTGTTCATGTGCATCGAGCTCATGCTCAACGCGGTCAACCTGGCCTTCGTCACCTTCGCGCGCGTGCACGGCAACCTCGACGGACAGGTCTTCGCCTTCTTCACCATGGTGGTCGCCGCCGCGGAAGTCGTTGTCGGCCTGGCCATCATCATGAGCATCTTCCGTGCCCGCCGCTCGACCTCGGTCGACGACGCCAGTCTGCTGCGGTACTGATATGGACACCTCACAGATGACGTTGTGGCTGCTTCCGGCGCTGCCGCTGGCCGGTGCCGTGGTCCTGCTGCTGCTCGGCAAGGTCAGCGACAAATGGGGGCACCTGCTCGGGACCCTCATGGCGCTGGGCTCGTTCGGTGTCGCGGCGTGGGCGTTCAACGACATGCTCGGCCGGTCCAATGCGCAACGGGCCGTGCACTACACGCTGTTCGAGTGGGCTCCGGTCAACGGGCTGAAGATCGACTTCGCGTTGCAGCTGGATCAGCTGTCGATCTGCTTCGCGCTGCTGATCACCGGGGTGGGATCGCTGATCCACATCTACTCGGTCGGCTACATGGCCCACGATCCGGGACGGCGGCGATTCTTCGCCTACCTCAACCTGTTCCTGGCCGCCATGCTGGTGCTGGTCCTCGCCGACAACTACCTGGTGCTGTACCTGGGCTGGGAAGGCGTCGGTCTGGCGTCCTACCTGCTGATCGGGTTCTGGTACGAGAAGCCCTCCGCCGCAACGGCGGCCAAGAAGGCGTTCGTGGTCAACCGGGTCGGCGACATGGGGCTGGCCATCGCGCTGATGATCATGTTCGCCACGTTCGGGTCCATCGACTTCCGGACCGTCTTCGGGGCGGCCGGGCACGCGAGCACCGGAACCCTTACCGCCATCGGGTTATTGCTGCTGCTGGGAGCCTGCGGTAAGTCCGCGCAGGTGCCGCTGCAATCCTGGCTCGGGGACGCGATGGAAGGCCCGACACCGGTGTCCGCGCTCATCCACGCGGCCACCATGGTCACCGCCGGTGTGTACCTGATCGCGCGGTCCAACCCGATCTTCGATCTCGCGCCCGGTGCACAGGCTGCCGTCATGGCAGTCGGTGCAGTGACATTGGTGTTCGGTGCGATCATCGGCTGCGCCAAGGACGACATCAAGAAGGCCCTCGCTGCCTCGACCATGAGTCAGATCGGGTACATGGTCCTTGCCGCCGGGCTCGGACCGGTCGGCTACGCGGCCGCCATCATGCACCTGCTGACTCACGGGTTCTTCAAGGCCGGACTGTTCCTCGGTGCGGGGTCGGTCATGCACGCCATGAACGATGAGACCGATATGCGGCGTTACGGCGGGCTGCGCAAGTTGCTGCCGGTCACCTACGCCACCTTCGGGCTCGGATACCTTGCGGTCCTTTGACCAGAATCCCGCGAACGGCGGAACCCCCAGGATCGCAAGGTATC
>NZ_JBSGBY010000986.1:0-1898 GCF_053601505.1 Nocardia sp. NPDC004722 | reverse complement strand
CGGAGAAGTGGTGGTAGCCGGTCATGCGAGAACCCTTCGTCGGTCGGTGTCCGCGGCTGTGAGTCGTGGTCTGTCGCATCCTAACACCGTCGGATACATTGTCTGGGACAGCAAAGTTCGTCGCTCGATCCAAGGGGGCAGCCACCCATGAACTCGGCACCCATCCTCCCGCGCCGCTGGACCGCGGCCGACATCCCCGATCAGACCGGGAAGACCGCCATCGTCACCGGGGCCAACAGCGGACTGGGGCTGCGCACCGCCGAGGCGCTGGCCGCCAAGGGCGCGCGGGTGCTGCTGGCCTGCCGCAACGAGATCAAGGCGGCGAGCGCGGTGGAGGCCGTCGCCGGGGCGGCCACCGGCCCGAAACCCGAAGTGCTGCCATTGGATCTGGCCGATCTGAGCTCGGTGCGCCGCGCCGCCGACCACGTCGACGTCAGCGTCGGCACCGTCGATCTGCTGGTCAACAATGCCGGGGTGATGGCGGTGCCGCGCTCGCGCACCGCCGACGGCTTCGACGCCCAGTTCGGCACCAACCACCTCGGCCACTTCGCCTTCACCGGCGCGATCCTGCCCGCGCTGCTGCGCGCCCCGCAGCCGCGGGTGGTGAACGTGTCCTCGATCGCCGCCTGGGGCGGGGCGATCAATCCCGCCGACCCGAATTGGCGGGTGCTGTACCTGCGTTGGCCCGCGTACGCGCAGTCCAAGCTTGCGAATCTGCTGTTCACCGCCGAACTCGACCGCCGGGCCCGCGCCGCCGGAAGCACCTTGACCGCCACCGCCGCCCACCCCGGCCTCTCGGCCACCCACCTCTACGATCGTGACGGCGAACGCGGCCTCGCGGGCGCCCTCGCCGCCATCCCGCAACAGCTGCTGTTCGCCCTGGCCCAACCCGACCATATGGGCGCCCTCCCGCAGCTCTACGCCGCCACGACCCCCGACCTCCCCGGAAACACTTACATCGGACCGGGATTCGAGTTCGCGGGCTACCCCCGCCGCACCCTGCGCAACCCGCTCGCCCACAGCCGTTCCTACGCCCGCTGGCTGTGGCGTCTAAGCGAGCGCCTCACCGACACTCACTACCCCTGGCACGCTGCCCACGCCAGTACCGTGTGACCGGGCTGCCGTGCTCGGGTCCTACGCCGGATAGACGGCGATCTCGATGAGATTGCCGTCCAAGTCACGGCAGTAGTGCGAGGTCATCTCGCCGAGCGCGCCGATCTTGGTGACCGGGCCCTGTTCGATCGTCACGCCGCAGGCGGTGAGATGTGCGCCGACCTCGTCGGGGGAAGCCGTCGTGATGAAGCAGAGGTCCTGCGCCCCAGCGGCTTCGGTGGCGGCCGTGGTCCACGCGGGATCGGCGTCGAGCGCGCCGAGGGGCCGCAAGTTGATCTTCTGATTGCCGAAGCGCAGCGCGGTGCGGCCGGATGGGCCGAACTTCTCGACGGTCATGCCCAGCACTCGGGCGTACCAGTCGGCGGTGGCCGCGGGATCGGAACAGTTGATCACCACATGATCGAATCGATCGACGGAGAAAGCCATTTCGGTATTCTCCGCCCGATCGAATTCATGATCAACGCTATCGGTTTCGCCGTTCGGTGAAAACGGTCATACCGATCAATGCGATGCGCGGCGGCGCAACAGGATGCCGCGCAGCAGAGCCGCCTGCCCCGAATGCTGGGCGTCGTCGTCGATCACGCTGATCAATCGGACGCCGAGGGTGACCGGCGGATTCCAGCGGGTATCGACAATGCGCGGGAGGTCGGCATCGGTGAGCTTGGAAACGTACCCAATGGTCTGATCGTGGACCGCGTCGTAATAGCCGAGCAGCAATTCGGCCGAAACGTTCGCCAGCTCGGCCACATCCGCCGAACTGTGCCCGTAACCGTGCGCGGCATCGT
>NZ_JBSGBY010000985.1:499-1899 GCF_053601505.1 Nocardia sp. NPDC004722 | reverse complement strand
GGCCGGAGCTGGCATCTGAAGGTGTACTCGGCGGCCATGGGCAAGGACGTCACCGTCGACGTGCAGCGGCCGGTCGACGAGTCGACGGCCGCGCCGAATCTCTACATGCTCAACGGTCTGGACGGCGGTGAGGGCACCGCGAACTGGAAGGCCCGGACCGACGCGATCGGCTGGCTGGCCGACAAGCAGGTCAATGTGATTCAGCCGATCGGCGGGTTCGGCAGCTACTACGCCGACTGGCTGAAACCGGATCCGCGGCTGGGCGTGAACCAGTGGAAGACCTTCTTCACCGAGGAGTTGCCGCCGCTGCTCGATGACGCCCTGCACTCCACCGGCCTCAACGCACTGACCGGTCTGTCCACCTCCGGCACCTCGGTGCTGGCCCTGGCCGAGGCCAAGCCCGGACTGTGGAAGACCGTCGCCGCCTACAGCGGCTGCGCGCAGATCGCCGACCCGGTGGGCCACCAGTTCGTCAAGTTCTCCGTGGAGGCTTGGGGCGGCGGCAACACCGACAACATGTACGGTCCCTCCGACAGTCCGCTGTGGGCGGCCAACGACCCGGTCGTCAACGCTGAGAAGCTGCGTGGCACACAGCTCTACATATCCAGTGGCAGCGGCATTCCCGTGGCCGATGACGTCAACTACTACCACTCCACCGGCGGCCCGACCTCCCTGGCCCTCGGCATGATCATCGAGGCCGCCGTCAACGGCTGTACGCACAACCTGCAGTCCCGCCTCGACTCGCTCTCCATCCCCGCCACCTTCCAGTTCAATCCGGTCGGTACCCACTACTGGCCGTACTGGGAGCAGGCGCTGCACGACTCCTGGCCGCTGCTGGCCCAGGGCATGGGTTTGACCAACTGACAAGCGCCCGAGAGGGTTTCGAGCCGCCGGGAATTGTCGGTGGGTCGCCGTAAGGTTGCGTGCATGAGGAATTCGAGGCGACGGCGAGCAAGTCCGGACGAATTCGGTTGCGCGGTAGGTGGTTCGGATAGCACTGTGGTTGGTGTCAGTGATTCACGCGAGGGCCATGGGGAGTGGCGCTCCGGGGGGAAGGAATGAATGTGAACTGCAACATGGTTCGCGGCGAGTATCGCGGCCCGAGGTTCTTCAAGAGCAGCTTCAGCTATGGTGGCGGCGATTGTGTCGAGGTCGCCCACCATGAAGGTCAGATCGCGGTACGGGACTCCAAGGATCGGCACAGCCCGACCTTGTGGTTCACCCACTCCGAGTGGCGGGCGTTCGTTTCGGGCGTTCGCGCCGGCGAATTCGATTTCGTCGAGTAAAGGGAAAGGTGGTGGGGGGGGGCGTAAACAGGGACAAACACACCCCCCCCAAAAACCGCGACCCCCCGCCAGGCCCCGGCAAAAAAAAAAATGTGGGGTGAGGGGGGGGTGATG
>NZ_JBSGBY010000985.1:0-489 GCF_053601505.1 Nocardia sp. NPDC004722 | reverse complement strand
TTTTTTTGTTTTTTTTTTTTTTTTGTGTGTCCCACCATTAACCCCCCCCCCCCCCACCACCCCCACATGCGGCCGACCCCTCGTGCGGCCGCTGGAAACAGGTCAGTTGGTTGCGATGCGGTGGATTTCATCCCGCAGTTCGGCGAGGAATGCCCGCGCATCGCTGTCGAATACGGCCATTCGGGTCAAGGCTTCCCAGCGGCGGCGATGGGCGTCGACGAGTTCGGGCCCGCGGGTCACCATGTTCCCGACGATCGGTTCCGCGGAGGCCAGCGCGTGGTCCTCGTTCTCGTAGATGACGAAACCGTGCGGGATCGTCGTGCTCGCCTCGATATCCTGCGGAATCACCCCGATGACCACGGTGTCGAGGGTCTCGATGGAAATGATCCGGTCCAGCTGGGCGAGCAGTACGCGATGCGGTCCGGGCCGGAAGCGCAGGGCCGCTTCGGTGATCAGGAATTCGAAACGCTTGGCCGGGTCGTACAACAC
>NZ_JBSGBY010000984.1:0-1901 GCF_053601505.1 Nocardia sp. NPDC004722 | reverse complement strand
CCTACCCAGACCGGAGGCGGCACCCGCTGTCGCCGCCCCGGAACCGCTGCTGAAGGAAGCCAAACAGGTTGCGCCCGTTGGCCCTCCGGAGGTCATGCGAATTCCGCGTCCGCCACCGCCGGCGGTCGCCTTCAGCATGAGCGGATAGCCGATCTGCTCGGCGGCGGTGATGGCGTCCTCGACGGTGTCGACGCCGCCGCGGCTCCACGGCGCGACGGGCACGCCGACCTCTTCCGCGATCAGCTTGGCGCCGATCTTGTCACCGAGCTTGCGCATGGCGTCGGGGCTCGGACCGATGAAGGTCACCCCGATCTGCTCACACAGCTCCGCGAACGCGGGATCCTCGGCGACGAAACCCCAGCCCACCCAGGCGGAATCGGCCTTGGTCGCCTTCAACGCCTGCGCGAGCACCTTCAGGTCGAGGTACGGGCGGGCCGAGGCCGGTCCGAGATCGTAGGCGACGTCGGCCTCGCGCACGAAGGTCGCGTTCCGATCGACATCCGTGTGCAGAGCGATCGTCTGGATCGTGAGTCCAGTCTCTGCCGCCAGATCTCGGACAGCATGAATCAGTCGGACCGCGGCCTCTCCGCGGTTAACAATGGCAATACGGCTGAACACCGCCTGCTCCCTCCATAGCGTCGCATTTGACCCGGTCGGGCAACGTTGCGACTGCCGGTCCCGGGTAGTCTGCACCGTCGCCGTACGCGGTGACCACCCCGATAGGGGGTTACTCGTACGTATTCGTTTAGATCTCTCTACGACGGCGCGTTCGTGTGGAAGGGGATCCCGAGTGACCGACATTCTCGAAGTACTGCACTCCCGCTGGGCGGAGTCCGCCGCCGAAGCGATCGTGACCGGCGACGACCACCCCCGACTCACCTTCACCACCGACGAAATCGCCGACCTCATCGATTACATCGCCACGCTGCGGCGAACGGTAACCACCGCGGCCGCCGCCTTCGAACGCATCCACGTGACCCTGGACCAGCACACCGCCCACCCCGAAGCCCAGGCTCGCCAGGCCCACACCATCGCCCGCCACGCGGCCGAGCATCTGGGGATTTCGCGGCCGGTGATCGAGTAGCGGGGTTGCCAACCGGTTGGTTCTAATGATGTTGTCGGACAGGCAAATTCGGCGAGTCGCCGCCCCGGCGATGTTACCTTCCAAAGCGTCTCCGATGCACCGGTGCACCGGCAGCTGAACGCTCAGGAGGAACCATGGGCCTGTTCGACTTCTTCAACAACGACAGCGCCAACCGCGACCAGGTCTACAACATCGATCCCAACAACGAAGACCACAAGGCCAAGCTCTCCCACGAGCTGATCGGCGGCGCAGCCGGTTTCGAAGCCATGAAAGCCTACGAACAACACTGCGCCGCCAACGGCAAACCCGCCTCCCACGCCCTCGCCAAGGAACTCATCGCCGGCTTCGCCGCCGCCGAATGCGACAAACTCTTCGAAACCAAGGGCTTGGACGCCTGGGACCGCGAAGTGGCCAAACGCCACGCCACCGAACAAGCCCAGCAAGCCCTCAACCAATCGGGCCAGTTCTAGCCGCCGTTCCACATCGTCGGCCGCCGTGTGCACAGCCGAGGTATCTCGCGATCAGATCGATGCCGGTGCTGGCAGACTGGCGGCATGACGCTCGGGAGTTGTCCCTTCGCCGTTGGTGTCCATGAGCTCGATGTACTGCACGAGCGTTTGCGGACGAGCGGGGGTGGAGTGCATCGAGCCGAGTTGCCCGACGGATCTCCGGTCTGGGTGATCACCGGCTACGACAATGTGCGGCGCTTTCTCGCCGATCCGCGCCGACGGGGATCGAGTGATCGTGGAGGAGACGATGAGCGCCACGCTCGCGAACGGCAACCGCTACCGCAACGACTACTGCTTCGTCTTCGAGT
>NZ_JBSGBY010000983.1:0-1925 GCF_053601505.1 Nocardia sp. NPDC004722 | reverse complement strand
CGGTGACCAGGGTCATCACCATGACCAGGCCCGCGCCCAGGAGTCCGGCGGCGATCAGCACCAGGACCAGGGAATGCACGCCGACCAGGGCCATGACCGCGAATCCCGAAGCCGCGATGAGGAATCCGGCGGCGACCACCGGGCCGGGGCCTACCTTCGGCGCGAGTGCCGCCGCCAGGGGTGCGGCACCGCCCACCAGCACGGCCGGGGCCAGGCTCCACAGGGCCGCGATGAACGGGCTCAGGCCGAGGACCGACTGGAGGTACTGGGTCACGAACACGGCGTTGCCGACCAGCGCGAACATGCCGAGCAGTTGCGCCGCCACCGACACCGAGTAGGCGCGGCGGGCGAAAAGCGCAGCGTCCAGCATCGATTCGGGAACCCTCCGCTGCCGGATCGCGAACACCACGCCGACCGCGAGACCGGCCAGCAGGGTCAGCAGTCGCGCCGGGGTGAACCCGTTGGCGGCCCACTCTTTCAGGCCGTAGATGACCGGGATGACCGCGCCCAGCGACAAGGCCGCGCTCGGCCAGTCGAAGCGTTCGGTGCGCGTGCCACGGAACTCCGGCAGCAGTAGCGGGGCGGCCACCAGCAGCGCGATCATGGCGGGGATATTGATCAGGAACACCGACCCCCACCAGAAGAATTGCAGCAGTGCGCCACTGAGCACCGGCCCGATCGCGACACCACCGGTCATGACACCGGCCCAGACCGCCATCGCCTTGGTGCGGTCGGCATCATGGACGAAGATATTGCGGATCAAGGCCAGGGTCGACGGCATGAGCGTGGCTCCGGCGATGCCCAGCACCGCGCGGGCGGCGATGAGCGCCTCCGCGTTCGGCGCATAGGCCGCGGCGAAGGAGGCCACACTGAAGCCGACCGCGCCGATCAGCAACAGCCTGCGACGCCCGACCCGGTCGCCGAGCGCACCCATGGTGAGCAGCAATCCGGCCAGCACAAAGCCGTATACATCGAAGATCCACAGTTGCTGTGTCGCACTGGGATCGAGATCGCGGACGATGAACGGCACCGCGAAATACAGCACCGAGACGTCCATGGAGACCAGCAGCAGCGGCAGGATGAGCACCGCGAGCGCGGTCCATTCCCGCCGGCCCGCGCGCCGGGTTTCTTCGCTGTTCATCGAACTGTCGTGACTTTCGTTCCGGGAGAGGCGAACCGGCGTCAGCCTGCCCGGACGCGCTGGCAGGCACCTGGTAGCGGCTTGCCAGCGCGCTGCCAGCGCACCCGGCCACCATGTCCGGTCGAGCTCCGTCCCCGGGGCCGGGCTCACCTTGGGGCTCAGCCCGCACCGACCACGACCCGGCAGATATCAACTGGCCGTTCCCTACTGACCGCGAACCAGCCACCACCTGCTGGGACCGATACCCCAGCTGGACCTCGCCGACACCAGCCCGGTCGCTCGAGCGCCGCCCCCACGGCTACGTGCTCTCCGCACCGGGCGGCGACGTCGTTCCGGCTCCAGTCCGTTCGCTCCGGGCTGAGTCGCGCGCCGAGCGCGGGCCGACCCCATCGGTCACACTCGAACAGCACACATCCGACGAATTGCCCGAGGAACCATGCCCAACCTCCTGCCGTCCTCGCCGATCCAGCAGCGCGACCTGCCCCCGTCACCGATCCCCCAGCAGGACTTCTCCGCTGCGCCGCAATCGGGTGGCGCGTCGCTCGTGGGCGGTCCGTCGGTGGTCGGCCCGGCTGCAGTGGCCCCGTCCGATCCGACCACTCGGGTGCCGCTGCCGCATGCTCCCGGCGAATCCGGCTCGGCGACAAGCGATTCAGCTGTGCCCGGCGGGCGTCCCTCGCTGCCGCCTTCACCCAGCGAAGTCGCTGCTGCCGCCTCGGACGCGGCTGCCGCGACCACGAAGTTCTCGCAGCCGCCGCTGCCCCCGGCACCGGGCGATCTGGAT
>NZ_JBSGBY010000982.1:0-1931 GCF_053601505.1 Nocardia sp. NPDC004722 | reverse complement strand
CTACCGGGTCGAGACCGGCCGCCCCGGCACGCCCGCCGAGGTACACGGCGGCGTCGGCGCGCCGACCGTGTTCGCGGGCGCGGTCACGGTCCCGCTCGACAGTCTCCCGGTCGTGCAGGGCGGGCCGGAGGTCGTGGAACGGCTGCGCCGCGATCCGGCGACGCCCGCCGGGCCGATGCTGCTGGCCGCGGACGCGGCGGCGGCCGGGTTGCCCGCCGACGGGGTCACCATCACCGACACACCGATGGATCGGGAAACCGATTTCGGGCGCGTCGACAACCACAACTCGGCCTTGCGGGCCCCGGGCGATGCCCGCCGCACCCACAACCTGGTCCCGGACTATCCGGTGTACGGCGCGCAGTCGGTCGAGGGCGAATGGTCCGGCGCGACCATCACCGCCTCCAGTTCCGCCGGTGACGCCACCCAGCTGGGCGGGGCCGCCCCGGGCAGCTCCACCGCGGCCGTGGTGGACGGCGACCCGGCCACCGCGTGGATCTCCAATGGCGCGGAACACGCTGTGGGCCAATGGCTCCGGCTCGACCTGGACCGGCCGGTCAGCTCCGGGGTACTACGCCTGACCACCAGTGCCGCCGCTATCGGCAGCCCCGTGAAGTGGGTGGAGGTGGAGACCGCCAAGGGCACGGTGGCCGCGCGCATCACCGAACCCGGTACGCCGGTGCCGATCTCGCTGCCGCCCGGCGCCACCAACTGGATCAAGGTCACCGCCATGAACACCGAGGATGGCAGTGCCGGTGGGCAATTCGGGATCAGTGAGATCAGCGTGGACGACTACGCCGACCGCGACAACCCGGTGACGCTCGATATCCGGCACCGCACCGTGCTGCCGCCCGCCCCCGCGAACACCCCGGTGCGCGGGTGGGATCTGGGGCAGGAATTCCCCGGCCGCAGTGCGTGTTTCGACTCTCCCGACCGCATCCGGTGCAGCAAGGGCCTGGCGCTGGCCGCCGAGGAGCCCGGCCTGTTCGAACGCACCCTGCAAGTCCCGCAACCGCTCACGGTCACCCCGGACCTGATCGTGCACACCCGTCCGAGTCCGGCGCTGGAGGCGCTGCTCACCGATCCGGACCGTCCCATCGCGCGCGGGCAGGCCGATGTCGGCGACCCGCGCGGGTCCGCGCTCGCCGCCACCGACGGCGACCCGCGCACCACCTGGACCGCGCCGGAGACCGCCGTGCGCAATCCCGCGGGCGCGAAACCCACGCTCACCATCGAACTTCCGGCGCCGACCCTGGTGACCGGGCTGGAGGTGGCGGCCTCCCGCGGTGACCTGCCCGCCCATGCCACCTCGATCTCGGTGAATCTCGGGGACGGCCCGCAGGTGCGCGCGGTGAACCCGGATTCGGGCGCGGTCAGCCGGATCGAGCTGCATCCGTACGTCACCGATCGCATCGAGGTCAGCATCCAGACCTGGGATCCGGTACTCGACCGCACCGCACTGGGTTTCGCGCAGGAGCAGCCGCCGGGTCTGGCCGAGGTGAACGTGCTCGGCCCCGACTATCCCGCGCCCGCCGATCCGAACCGGCCGATCACCGTCGACTGCGCCCACGGACCCACCATCGCCGCCGCGGGCCGCACCCTGCACACCACGGTGACCGGCACCGCCGCCGAATTGCTCTCCGGCGCACCGCTGTCCGCGACCGTGTGCGCGGAGGACGGCACGGAGACCGGGGCACCGGCGAATGTCGACTCCGGCTTCGAAGTCCCGACCGGGCGAGTGGATGTCGCGGTCGCCCCGACCGAACTGTTCACGGTCGATGAACTGCGTCTCGACCGGACCCCGGCACTGCCGCCTGTCGCCGACCCGAACGGCACGACCGGAACCCAGGTGCTGGTGCTGCCGCTCAGCACGAATGTCGGCTGGCAGGCTCATACCGCCGCAGGTGCCACGTTGAAGCCGCTGGTGATCAATG
>NZ_JBSGBY010000981.1:0-1932 GCF_053601505.1 Nocardia sp. NPDC004722 | reverse complement strand
GTGCTCGTGCACCTCGAGCCGCACCCGGGGATCGCAGGGCCCGGCGGCGAAACGCGCGGCGTCGCGGAAGCCCTCCGGCAGGGTCGGGGCATTGGCGAACAGATAGTCCCAGGGTCCGAGGCGGCCGGGCTCGGCGATCTCGGCCGCGCGGACACCCACCTGGTCACCGGCGGTGTGATGCATCAGCAGCCACAGTCGGTACTGGCTGGCCGAGGGCACCCGGATCCGGTCGTCGCGCAGCAGTTCCCGGCCTATCGCGGTGGCGCGTGTCGCGCGGGCCTCGTCGATGCCGCATCGCACCGCGGTGTCCAGGACGACGCGTGCGACCTGCGACGAAACCGTGTTGGCCAGTGCGGGGTTCGGAGTGTCCACGTGCTCGTCCTTCCGATGCGCTTGTGACGTCATCGAACAGTAGGGCGAAGCGGTGGCGGGCCGATGCCCCCACTTTCGTGGCCGGGAATATCGGTGGCCGCCGGTCGTTGATGGTGACTGCTGAGAGTGAGGAGCGGTTGTGGTGAACGGGTTTTCGGCCGAGGGTCTGGCGAAGGTGAGCGAAGTGCTCACGGACTACGTCGAGCGCGGTGAGGTCGCGGGCGCGGTGGCGATGATCTACCGGCACGGCGAACTCGCCCAGGTGGACACCGTCGGCTGGCGCGACCGCGCCGCCGACCTGCCGATGCGGCGCGACACCCTCTTCCGCATCGCCTCCATGACCAAGCCGATCACCGCGGTCGCCGCCCTCACCCTGGTCCAGGACGGCCTGATCGCCCTCGACGACCCGATCGACCGCTGGCTGCCCGAACTCGCCGACCGCACCGTCCTGCGCGACCCGGAAGGCCCCCTCGACGACGTGGTCCCCGCCGACCGCCCCATCACCCTCGAGGACCTCCTCACCTACCGCTTCGGCCTGGGCTGGGGCATCTCCACCCTCGCCCCCCAATTGTTCGCCCTCACCGCCGATCCCATCGCGAGCGCGATCGGCGTCCCCAACGCCTTGAAACTGTCCCCCGACGAGTGGCTGCGCAAGGTCGCCGACCTCCCCCTGATCGCCCAGCCCGGCACCCTCTGGCGCTACCACACCGCCTCCGACGTCCTCGGCATCCTCCTCACCCGCATCACCGGCCAACCCCTGGAAACCGTTCTCCGAGAACGAGTCCTCACCCCCTTGGGCATGACCGACACCAGCTTCGCAGTCCCCGAAGCGAAGCGAGCCCGCCTCAGCGTCCTCTACGGCCCCGACGCCACCGAACTCGACCGCCCCGCCACCACCGCCTGGTCCGAAGACCCCCTCTTCCCCTCCGGCGGCGCAGGTCTCGTCTCCACCGCCGACGACTACACCCGCTTCGCCCGCATGCTCCTGAACGGCGGCGAACTGGACGGCACCCGCATCCTCTCCGCCGACCTGGTGGCGGCAATGTCCCGCGACTACCTAACCCCCGCCCAACACGCCACCCCACCCTTCGCCCCACCCCTAGGCCAAACCATCTGGGCCGACCAAGGTTTCGGCTACGGCGTCAAAATCCAAACCGAACCCAACGCCGACGCCCCCTCGGTAGGCACCCTCTCCTGGCCCGGCGGCCTAGGCACCGCCTGGTACGCCGACCCCCAAAAGGACCTGGTAGCCCTCCTCTTCGTCCAATCCGCCAACATCATCATCGCCGCCGAATGGCGCAGCCCCCTAGGCAACGACTTCCTCACCACCGTCTACGCCGCCCTCGAGGATTAGTTTGTCGGAATCGACGTAGACGAAACCAAAGAGGGGATGAGGACGTATGGAGTACGAGGCTCGAATCCTCGACACCAACGGAAGCTATTCGCTGGTCAAGTGGGAAGGCCGCGCCTTTCCTGGGATCTCGATCCAAGGCGACAGCCTCCAATGCCCGTCGACGACGACAACAGCATCGGCGCGGCCCTCACCGCCGCCGCGGCCGA
>NZ_JBSGBY010000980.1:0-1942 GCF_053601505.1 Nocardia sp. NPDC004722 | reverse complement strand
CGGGATCGACGTGGGTGCGCAGCACGACGGTATTGACGAACATGCCGACGAGGTCGTCGAATTCGCCGTCGCCGCGACCGGCCACCACCGTGCCGAGGGCGATGTCGGTGCGGCCGGACAACCGGGCCAGCAGGATCGCCAGGGCAGCGTGCACCACCATGAACGGGGTCGCGCCGTGCCCGCGAGACAGCAGTTGGATGCGGTCGTGAACCGCTGCGGGAACGGCGAATTCGATGCGGTCGCCGGTGCCGGTGGGCAGGGTCGGGCGGGGCCGATCGGTGGGTAGCGCGTGGACCTCGGGCAGGCCGGACAGCCTCGTGCGCCAGAAGTCCAGCTGCTGATTGCCGATACTGTCCGGATCGTCCTCGGAGCCGAGCAGCTCGTGCTGCCAGAGGGCGTAATCGGCGTATTGCAGCGGCAGCGGGACCCAGTCGGGCGCGGCCCCGGATGCGCGAGTAGCGAAGGCGTACATGACGTCTCGGGCCAGCGGTGCCATGGACCAGCCGTCGGCCGCGATGTGGTGGACGGCGAGCGCGAGGATGGTCCGGTCGGGTCCGGCGTGGAGCACGCACACCCGCAGCGGGGTCTCACGGACGATGTCGAAACCCCGCGACAGCTGTGCCATCAGGACGTCGCCGATCTCGCCGTCGGTCACCTCGAGTTCGGTAATGGGCGTCGATCCCGGAGTCGCGGCGAGGATCTGCTGGTAGGGCAGCCCGTCGGGGCCGACGGGATAGATCGTGCGCAGGGTCTCGTGCCGGGCCACCACATCGTCGATGGCGGCGCGCAGCACCGAAACATCCAGTGCGCCGGTGATGTCGAATGCGCCGGGGATGTTGTAGAGCGGTGAGCCGGGCTCGTAGCGGTTGAGGAACCACATGCGCTGCTGTGCGGCCGAGAGCGGAATCCGGGCCGGGCGCGGACGGGGTCCGGGACGGGGCCGGTCGGAGGCGTCGCCCGAGTCGACGAGGGCGGCCAGTTGGGTCACCGTAGGTGCGTCGAAGAGCGCCCGGACCGGAACGGCAACGCCCAGTGCGGCATTCAGCCGCGCGACGACCCGTGTCGCTATCAGTGAGTTGCCGCCGAGGGCGAAGAAGTCGTCCTCGCGCCACACCTCGTCGATGCCCAGTACGTCGGCGAACGCCGCCGCCACCGCGATCTCCGTCGGGCCTGCGGGGGCCTGCCGTTCACCTTCGGCGGGCTGTGGCGCGGGCAGCGCGTCCAGGTCCAGTTTGCCGTTGGCGGTGCGCGGCAGGTCGGCCAGCACGGTGATCGACGACGGCACCATGTACGACGGAAGTCGTTGCGACACCGCCTTCTTCAATGCCGACGGCTGCGGATCGGAGTCGGGTGCGGGGACCACGTAGGCGGCGAGCAGGCCGCCGCGGCCGTCGTCGCGGACCACGGCGACGGCGCGCGCGACCGTCGGCTCGGCGGTCAGCGCGGCCTCGACATCGCCGAGTTCGATGCGCAGGCCGCGCAGTTTGACCTGGGTATCGGTGCGGCCCAGGTACTCCAGGTCGCCGTCTCGGCGGCGCACCAGGTCGCCGGTGCGGTACATGCGCCCGCCGCTGCCGTGCGGGTCGGCCACGAATCGGGCGGCGGTGAGATCGAAGCGGCCGAAATAGCCACGCGCCAAGCCGATTCCGGACAGATAGAGTTCGCCGATCACGCCGTCGGGGACCGGGCGCAACCGGTCGTCGAGCACCAGCGCCCGCATGCCGGGGGCGGGACGGCCGATGGTGATCGGCTGCCCGGCGCGCAGCGGCGCTCCGGCGGCCCAGACCGTGGCCTCGGTCGGGCCGTAGTCGTTGAAGTGCTCGCGGCCCGGGGCCGCCCACGCGGCGACGAGTTCCGGCGGGCAGGGTTCACCGCCGGTGACGATCAGGCGCAGGTCGTCGAGGCCGGACGGGTCGACCGTGGACAGCGCCGACGGGGTGAG
>NZ_JBSGBY010000979.1:0-1942 GCF_053601505.1 Nocardia sp. NPDC004722 | reverse complement strand
GAGATCGAGGACGGCGCGGTGACGCTGCGCAGCCGCGCGGGGCACGTGGTCACCGGCAAGTATCCGGGCGTGGCGGTGCTGGGCGACGAATTGGCTGCCCGGATTGCCACCCATATGGTTCTTGCCCAGGTAGCGGGCGAAACCGTTGTAGCCCAGCACCAGATCCATGAAGGTGTTGTCCTTGGATCCCGCCAGATAGGGGCGGGAATCGGCGGGCCACAGGATGGTGAGCACCACGAACCAGCCGGAGGAGACGACCAGCGCGGCCAGTGCGGAGAGCGAGTGCAGCAGCCGCTTGCCCAGTGTCGTCGGCGCGACGATCAGGTAGGCCAGCCCCAGCGCGGGCAACACCATCAGGCCCTCGAGCATCTTGGCCAGGAACGCGAAACCCAACGCGACACCGGTCAGCGTGATCCACAGCAGGCTCGCCCGAGCCAGCGCCCGCACCGTGCAGTACGCGGCCGCGGTCATCAGCAGCACCATCACCGCGTCGGGGTTGTTGAACCGGAACATCAACGCCACCACGGGCGTCACCGCGAGCACCACGCCCGCCAGCAGTCCGGCGACGCGGCTGAGCGTCACCCGCGTGACCGCGCCGTACATCAGCGCGACCGCGCCGACCGCCATGATTGCCTGCGGTGCAAGCATGCTCGCGCTGCTGAATCCGAACAGCTGCCCGGACACGCCCATCACCCATTGCGACACCGGCGGTTTGTCGACGGTGATGAAGTTGCCCGGATCGAGCGACCCGAACAACACCGCCTTCCAGTTCTGCGATCCGGACCAGGCGGCTGCGGCGTAGAAGCTGTTGCCCATCGCATTGACGGTGATGTTCCACAGGTAGGCGACGGCGGTGCCGAGCAGCAGCAGCGCTAACGCGAGCCGCTCCCAGCGACTCGCGGGTGACAGGCCGCCCTCGCTCTCGGCAGGCGGGGTGGTCGGTTCGGACGGGGCCAACTCGGCAGTGGTCACGCTCACCGCGGGAGTGTGTCTGCCCAGACAGTGAGGACCCTGGCTCGAGCCTGGGAGATTCCTGTGAACCGCGATCTCTCTATGCTGGTCGAATGAGCCCAGCTACGGCAGCATTGGTGCGAATCGACCCCGACCTCGACGCGGTGACCACGATCGGAGTCGAATCCGAGCCCGCCGCCACCGGACTCGACCGCGGCGATATCGAGGCGATCTGGCAGTCGGTGCAGGACTGGTATCGCCTGGGCACCACTCCCGCCATTCAGGTATGCCTGCGCCATCGCGGGCAGGTGGTGCTGAACCGGGCCATCGGCTACGGCTGGGGCAATGCGCCCAAGGACGCCGCCGACGCCGACAAGCGCCTGGTCACGCCCGATTCGCCGTTCTGCGGATTCTCCACGGCCAAGGGCGTTTCCGCGGCGCTGATGTTCATGCTCATCGAGCAAGGCGCGTTCGCGCTGACCGACCCGGTGTGCGCGTATGTTGCGGAGTTCACCGGGCACGGCAAGGAGCGCATCACCATCGGCGATGTGCTGTCGCATTCCGCCGGAGTCCCTTTCATCACCCCACCGCATCGCGGCTCGGACCTGGTGCTCGACGAGGAGTTGGCGGTGCGTGGCCTGGCCGACCTGGAGCCGAGCTGGCCACCGGGCCGGTTCCGCGTTTATCACGCCCTCACCGGCGGCCTGATCCAGCGTCTGCTGGTTCAGCGCGCGACCGGAAAATCCATGCGCGAGCACCTGCGCGAGCAGGTCCTGGAACCACTCGGCTTCCGCTGGACCAATTTCGGCGTGCGCCCCGAGGACGTCGACGCGGTGGTGCCGAGCGTCAAGGTCGGCCCCGGCCCGTCCAAGCTGTGGCGGCACGTCGCGGGCCGCGCCCTCGGCGGCGGCCTGTCTGGTCCCACCGACGAGGCCGCCGCCCGCGCCTTCCTCACCGCCGAACTCCCCTCCGGCAACCTGGTGACCACCGC
>NZ_JBSGBY010000978.1:0-1946 GCF_053601505.1 Nocardia sp. NPDC004722 | reverse complement strand
GTTCGCAGGTGACGTCCTGCGCCGGACGCGCGCCGGTGGCGAGGTAGGTGTTCACGATGTCGTTCAGGCATGGGCTCAGGCCGTCCCGGAACGACGCGTGAATCCTGGTGTCCGCCAACGTGACCAGCCGCGATTGCGGCAGATCCGCGTGCAGCGCAAGCCCTTCCTGGTAGGCGGTGCGGGTGTCGTGGACATTGGCCACGATCAGCACGGGCGTGTTGTTGCCGATCTCGGTCGGCGGCTCCACCGGGTCGGGCCAGTACGCGCAGGCGGTGATGTTGTTGGCGAACGCACCGAACACCGGCTGGCTGGCCCGCGCGGCCTCGACATTCTTGTAGTACCAGGCCGGATCCCGCGGCGCGGCCTTGTCACCGCACATGACCGCGGCCATGGCCGAGGCGTCCAGCGGCACCACCGAGAAGATCTTCGACTTGAGCGCGTCCATGTCGATGGGCCCGCCCGCCACACCGCTGGCCACCATGGTGAGCACCTCGGCGAGGTTGGGGTTGAACTGCGGGTTCGGCAGCAGGGCCAGGATCAGCATGGGAATGGTGTGCTCGTCCACCAGGAATCCACTGCCGTAGATCTCATGACCCGCGGAGCGCCGGATCAGATCCTCGACCCAGGCGCGCACCGCCTCGGGGGTCGCGCCGAAGTGGTACAGATCGTCGTGGCGGGCCGCCCATTTCGCCCAGTCGTCCAGGGCGAACTCGTTGATCGGGCCCATGTCCTGGTAGAGGCCGATGTAGTAGCGGGCCGGATCGATCGGACTGTCGAAGACCATCCGGTCGGCGTGGTCGCCGAACATCTGCGAATAGACCGAGCCCAGGTAGGTCCCGTAGGACGCGCCGAAGAAATTCAGTTTGGCCTCGCCGAGCACGCCCCGGATGAGATCCATGTCGCGGGCGGTGTTGCGCGTCGTGATCTGGCGCGCCTTGACCGGGTCGGTGCCGACGCAGGCGGTGGCCAGCCCGGCGGCGACCGTGGTGTCGCGGGCGAAGCCGAACAGGTCGAATCCCGCCGAGAACAGCATGGTGGGAATGGGAATCGTGCAATCGACCTTCTCGGACCGGCCGATGCCGCGCGGGTCCATGCCGATGATGTCGTACTCGGCGCGCACGTCATCGGACAGGTTGGTCAGATAGTTGGCGGGCATGCGCAGGCCCGCGCCGCCCGGACCACCCGGATTGGTCATCAGGATGCCGCGACGCCGCGACGGATCGGTGGCCGCGAAGCGCGAGATGGCGATGGTCAGCGTGCGGCCACCCGGATTGGAATAGTCCAGCGGCACCAGCACACCCGCGCATTGCGCACCGGCCGGATCCAGCACCGGATCGTCGCACGACTTCCAGTCCAGCGTCTGCTGGGTGAAGCGATCCGGCAGTGCCGCGGCATCCGCGCTCGCCGGTCCCGCCGGTAGCGCGGCCGCCGCGGTGAGCAGGGTCGCGCCCAGGACGAGCCGTCGAATCCGCTGAGCGGGCATGCACTCTCCTTCGAGGTCGGAGTTCCCGAGGGGCGACGCTACCCGGATCTGCCGCGAAATACGGTGTCAGCTGGCGGATTTCATCGGACACACGCGAACGCCACGCCCACACGAGACCGTACGGCAAATCTCTAGCGAATGACTCGATAGACTGCGGCGATCCATCCCACCGCTCTGCCGCTGGAGGAAGCATGCCGATCACCCGCGCGTTCACCCGATCCCTGGCCGCGACGCTGGCCGTCGGCGCGCTGGTCAGCATCCCCGCAGCGCACGCCGCACCCCCGGAAACTGGGGTGTCGGCCGAATCGGGTTCGGGCGCGGGCACGCTGATCACGGCCACCGCGCAGCCCGACGGCTGGCACAACCTGTGGGGCGGATCCGCGGTCGTATACTGGACCACGCGATCCAACGGCGAACCGGTGAAAGCCAGTGGCGCACTGTTCGTTCCCGCCGGTCAGCCGCC
>NZ_JBSGBY010000977.1:0-1949 GCF_053601505.1 Nocardia sp. NPDC004722 | reverse complement strand
AAGAGCCGGAGACCTCGAGGAAGGTTTCGAGGGTGTGGACCAGGTCGGCGCGGTTGTCCTGGTCGTAGACGCGCAACGGGTCCAGCAGGCGGATGCGGAACATGCGGCGGACCTCGTCGGGGACGCTGGCCAGCAGCAGCATGTGGGTGGCCAGTTCGTCGTGGCGGACCACGCTGGTGGGCTGCTGGCGTTCGGCGGCCATGCGGCGCGCGTAGCGGGCCTCCTCGACCGCGCCGCGCAGACCCTCGCCGTCGACCGCGCCGCTGATGCCGACCGCCAAACGGCTTTGCTGCAGGCCGGGTTCCAGGGCTTCGATGGCCCGGTGGATGTGGTCGTCGAGGGCCTGCTCGTCACCGAGCGCGACCAGCAGGATCACTTCGCCGTCGACCACGCCGATGGCCGGGCTGCGGCCGTGCAGGATCTCGCGCAGCACCGCGCGCAGCTCACCGGGCCGGACCGCGCCCGAACTCGCCGTCGCCGCGACCGCGAGGTAGCGGTCCGACAGGCCGAGTCCGGTGAGTTCGAGCCGGGAGATGATGTCGGCCGGCTTGGCCTCCGACATGATCAATTCGATCAGTTCCTGCGCGAGCCGCCCTTCGGCGCTCTGCCGATCGTCCTGCCGGGCCCGCTCGAGCGAGACGACCGCGGCCAGTTCGCCGATGAGCGCACGACGGTCCTCGGGCCAGTCCTTGTAGTCGCTCTCGAAGACCAGGAACCAGTCCGCGATCCGCGAGGTCCCGTCCGCGTCCACCGCGAACAGCGAGTACCGGATCTGGCTGTGGGAAAGCACATGTGGCAGCCGTTTCGCGCCCAGGAAGGCGCTGCGCACCTGATCGGGTAGGTCCCGGGTGGGCCCGGCCACGACCCGGCCGAGCGAGGACACAACCCAGCAGCGGGTGCCGAGCGTGCGATGCACCAGATCCAGCACGGAATCCAGGCCGCCGCCGGAGACCAGTTGCCGGTGCCGGTCGAGGATCGCGCTCAGATCCGCGGCGCGTCCGGAGGACAGCTGCCGGTTGATCTGCTCGGTGACGTTGGCGAAGGCGATGTCCTCGCCGACCTCGAAGAGGGGGATTCGGTGTTTCTTACAAGCGACTACGAGATCCTCGGGCGTTTCGCCGAACAGCGCGGAACCTGCTACCAGTGCCGCGACCCGCGCCTTCGCGATATTGCTGACGAATTGCTCACTGTCCGCGGGTTTCTGTCGCCATTGCAGACCGGTCAGCACAAACTCGCCGCCCGACAGATACCGGCTCGGATCCAACATGTCTGTAGTTACGACCCAGCGAACGAACCTGTCCAGCTCGTCCTCTCCGGAGACGAGCCGTAGGCCCAGGTCGTTCATCGTCAGCAGGGAACGTAACCGCATGATTCCCGAGGCTAACAGCCAGTGACGACCGGGTTACCGAACTTGGATGTAACTACAAACGAGTCCGTGTGTTGCAGGCCACAGATTCGGATGTCTCGTCCTTTCGAGCACGTCCACTCACCGGGTTAGGTAGTGGAAACACGCCAATGACGGTTTGGAGGTCGGATGTCGAGTCGCCTGGAATGGCTCGGTTCGCTGTCCCTGGAAGAGGCCGAGGCGCAGCTGCTGACCTGCAATGCGTCCCGCTCCTGGGCACGGAAGATGGTCGCGAACCGCCCGTACGCCGACGAGTCGAATCTGATCGCCGCCGCGGTCACAGGCGTCACCGAACTGGCTTGGAGCGATGTCGAGGAAGCGCTGTCGGCGCACCCGCGCATCGGTGAGCGTACGGCCGCCAAGCATCAGTCCGAGCAGGAAGCCAAGTGGTCCGCCGACGAGCAGTCCGGCGCGAGCGATGCCGATGCGCAGGTCAAGGCGGATCTGGCGGCCGGTAATGTCGCCTACGAAGAACATTTCGGTCATGTCTTCCTGATCCGCGCCGCGGGTCGCAGTGCCGCCGAGATGCTGTCCGAGCTGCAGA
>NZ_JBSGBY010000976.1:0-1962 GCF_053601505.1 Nocardia sp. NPDC004722 | reverse complement strand
AACAGCGCCACCACCGACGGCGCGCCGTAACCGCGGTTCTCACCGCTGATCGCCGCGTAGATCACCGTGCCCAGCGCGAGCGCGCCCAGCAGTGATCCGGCCCAATCCAGCGGCCCCGGTTGCGGATCCGAGCTCTCGGGGACGTAGCGCAGCGCGGCCGCGAACACCACGACCCCGATCACCACGTTCAACCAGAAGATCGACCGCCATCCGTACGCGTCGACGAGCACCCCGCCCAGCACCGGTCCCGCGGCCAGCGCGAGCCCGGACACCGCCGACCACACGCCCAGCGCCTTGGCCCGCTGCTTCGCGTCCGGAAACACCTGCCGCAGTACCGAAAGCGTGCCCGGCTCGGACGCGGCCGCGCCGACACCCATGATCGCGCGACCCACGATGAGCGCGGGCACGCCGGAGGCCAGCGCCGAAATCACCGATCCCGCACAGAAGATCGCGAGCCCACCGATCATCACCCGTTTGCGGCCCCACCGGTCGCCGAGCGATCCGGCGGCCAGCATGAGGCTGGCGAAGACGAGCGTGTAGGCGTTGACGACCCACTGCAGCAGGCTCACGTCGGTGCTGAAATCGGAGCGGATGTCGGCCAGGGCGACGCTGACGACCGTGGTGTCGAGGAAGGTGACGAACAGCACCGCGGTCACCGTGACCAGGGCGATGGCCGGTCGCGCCGCACCCGCCGTACCGATGCCCCCCGGGCGCGACGTGTCACCGATGGTCGCCACGGGCTCAGGGTACGTCGCGGATGTGGGCCTGCGCCTTATCAACTCGACACGGCTCGGCCTCAACTCGACAGCACCTCGAACAGGCCCGGCTTCAACTGCGCCCGCAGCGCCGACCACGGCACCGTGATGTCGATCGCGCCCGCGGCCTCGGTGGCCACGATGCCCTGATCGAAATACACGTGCATGCCCGCGGGCGTCGCGGTCCAGGACTTGAAGTTCTCGGCCGTGGCGGCGATGCCCTCCTTGTTGTAGCCGTCACCGGCGCGGGTCCCGGGCAGCCGCTTGGCCGCCTCCTCCGAGAGCAGCTGCAGGCCCTTGGCCTGATCGACGAACACATCGCCGAAACCGAGCTCGCCGGAGGTGTCGGCGTCGATCACACAGGTCGACAGGAGGACCTCGGGGTGGTTGCCGCCGCCGTCGACACTCACCAACAGCATTCCGCTGAGCACATGCGTGCCGATGTGCTCGACCTTGGAGCGCTTGTTCGGGTCGGTGATGCTCTTGGCCTGCGCGTACTGGGTCACGAAGGCGTTTGCGCGAGAGTTCATGCAGCTGTTGAACGCCCGGGCCGCCTCGTAGTTCACGCCCGTGCCCTCGACACCCAGTCCCGGGACGGTGAGGTCGTAGCTCAGCGTCCCTTTGGCGCCCTTCAGCTCGCCCTGGCTGATGATCACGAACCGGCCCGCGCCCTTTGCGGCGGTGGTCGTGGTGGTCGGGGTGACGGTGACCGGTGCGGTGGGGGTGACGGTCGCGGGTGTGGACTGCGGATCACAGGCCGCCAGTCCGAAGGACACGGCGCAGAGTGCGAGGACGGCGGCGGATTTCGCCCGCATGGGATGCCTCCGGGGTGGTCGGGGCATCGCCTCCGGGGCGACGCCTGCGACCAGGTTGCGACCGGCGGCTTGGCGGCGACCAACGGTTCACCAACGAAGAGCGGTCGGACACCGGCGGATTGACGGTCCCGGACATCCGGGCCGATGTTCCACGATGGCGGAGGCGAATCGGTGCAGGATAGTCGGCGAATCGTCGCGAACTCCATCCCTCTACACTCCCGAACGGGGAGGTTGGTTTTTTTGAGTGTTGCGGTGTTGAGGTTTGCCGTGCTGGGCGAGGTCCGCGCATGGCGCGGCCCGGGCGCACAACCGACCCAGTTGAGCGCGGACGGGACGGAGTTGCTGGCCGAGGCCCGCGAGATCATCGCGGCCGTGCCGGAACCGGTGCGCGA
>NZ_JBSGBY010000975.1:0-1966 GCF_053601505.1 Nocardia sp. NPDC004722 | reverse complement strand
GTGGTGTCGATGATGTCGTGCAGGACCGAGGCGAAGCCTTCGTTCGCGCCGGGCGTGGTGATGAAGGCTCGGTAGAGGTCGGGGCCCGCGTTCTGGGCGGAGGCGATGACCTGCGGCGAGGCTTGGCCTACGACATCCGCGTTGCGGTAGGTCGCGCCCGCCGGGACGCGGTCGGGGGCCTTGGCGATCTCGGATGCCAGGCGCAGGTCGTCGTCGATTTTCAGAACGTGACCGGCGAGGTAGGCCACGGCTTGGTCGCTTGCCGTGGACAATTCGCCGGAGCGGTACACCAGGCCGGTTCGGATCCGCCGGTCATCGACGGTGCGGTAACCGCCCACGTCACGGGCGTTCTCGACACCGGGCAGGGGCAGCGCCCGTTCGTCGACGCCGACAACGACCGCCGAGGTGCGGGCGGGCGGTTCGACCGTGACGCCGGTTCTGGCGGAACAGGCGCCTACCGTGACTGCCACCGTGAAAGCCAGCATCAGTGGTACTCGACGAGAATGCATGCGCTGCCTTCCTGATTCGAGCCGGACAATCTCGTATGCCGGGCCGACGCTCAGAACATGTCGGCGAGCTTTCGGGTGTCGTTGAACAGTTCCTGCAGTGGCGCCGCGGCGATCTGCGGATCCGCGCCAGCCGCGGCTTCGGCGCCTGCTCGGTCGGCGTAGATGTTCACGCGATCGCAGTAGACCTGGCGGATCTCGCCTCCGTGGGCCGGGGCCAGGGTGAACCAGACGTCCGGATGGGAGACGTTCTCGAAGGCGTTCTCGGTGACGGTCCACGAAACCTTTTCTCCCGTAGAAGGATCCACTGTGGACACCTCCGAGCGGACGTTCAGCACCATCGGGAACATGACGATGTCGCAGACACACCAGTTGTAGAACCGGCGGTCGTTGATGGTGGAGATGTGCCGCTTGGACCTGTCGTCGGCGATCAGCGAAATCCCCGCTCCGACAATGTCGCCGGCCGCGTTCACCTCGAGGTCGTAGTCGCGTTCGGCGAAATAGCGGACCATGCCCCGCGCGCGATCCTCCGGTGTCGGCAGCCAGGAATCGGCGAGTTCGACCGGCAACGGACCGTGGTTGATCAAATGGGCGGTGATCTTCGCGCCCTCCCGGATCAATTCCACTCCGGCGGGCTGCTCCCACTTCCACACCAGTTGTGCGGCCACGTCGTGCAGTTTGGCTTCCTGTGCGGCGGTCATGGTCGTCGCCGTCATGGCGTTCACGTCCTCTCGAGGGTGGATGTGTCCATCGATTCCACACGCGGCTCCGACACCGACCGCGACGAGCGCTGCGGCCGCCTTCGTGCCGACGGCAATGAATTTCCTACGATCTACCGGCAAGATCAGACCTCCAGAAGGCACCAGAAGAGCGGCCTCCGTCTTCGGGGACCGCTCTACGTGGCTTCGGTGGAAGCAATCGGGGGTCGGATGCGACCCGCACTGTCCGTTCCAGTTCACGGTATCCGGCCGCGACGGGGTGGCGCATTCGCCGGACGGCTGGATTTGCCTCCGATACTCGCGCCGATCGGCGAGTGCTCCGGCCGTCTTCATCACGTCTCCTCGCCGTATCGGCAACACCGGTTCCGTCGGCCCTGGCAATGCGGCGACTTCACCGCCGAGTTTGCTAGAAAGTTACCGTGGATGACGAGGATCTTGCGCTCGGTGATCCCGCGCTGGTGGAAATCGCCATTAGCGAGGTGCGTTCGGTCTCCGAACGCTCGCGTGCGTTGCATCTACTCGGCACACTGCCCACCGCCCCGGTCACCGTGATGGCCGTGGTGGGCCCGGCGGAGGCGGGCCCGGAGCTGGTCCGGCAGCTGGCCACGCCGGGTCGCTGGGCGCGTTGGGCGCATCTCGGCTCGGTCCAGGTGATCGCGGTGAGCGGGCCGGTGGAGCGGCCACTGGCGCCGCCGAAGAACACGCGGGTGGGCGTAGGCATCTGCGTCGACGCGTGCGATG
>NZ_JBSGBY010000974.1:0-1970 GCF_053601505.1 Nocardia sp. NPDC004722 | reverse complement strand
CGGTGGCGCGCGCGGCGGCCAGCACCGGCGGCAGCGCGGCGAGCGATTCGCTCAACGCCTCACCCAGCGCGCGGGCCACCGTCGCCCCCAGCGGCCCCTCGATCGGCTGCCCGGACAATCCGGCATCCAGATACACGATCGATCCGGACCCGTTGGGTGCCACCGTGATCCACAACCCCAGCCCCAAACCCTGCGGGCCGCTGCCGCGCAACGCCAACCCGCCGTCGTCGACCTGGGTGACCGTCCAGGCCACATCGGCGGGGATGCCCATGAACTTGGCGACCTGCGTGTACTCCACACCCACCGCCGCCGTCGCGGGCGGCTCGCCCCGCCAGCCCGCATGGAACACCACCCAGTCCGGAAGGCGCTGCAACTGCACCAGATACGCCAGCGTCGCCGCCGCGCCCGTCTCCAGCTCGGCATGTGCGTGGGCGGTGCGAGGATAGGCCGAGAGGCCCTCGGGCAGTACGTGTTCGGTGGCCACCGGCGCCGATTCGCCGCCGTGGCCGGTGAATCCGGCGATCAGCTCCCGCACGAGGCGGGGATCGCGGCGCACACTGCCCAGCAGTGCTCCGCCCGCGCGCAAGCCCTTGCGCACCGAGGCGCCCTTGTCGAGCCCCTGCTCCACCACCGCACGCAAACGCTGCATTCCCGGCACCGCGGTCACGGCCCACCTCCTCGCTGAGGGTCCAAACACCATCGCGCCCCACGGTATCGGCCGCCCCCGGCCCACCGAAAGGGTGAACACCGTTCATCGGCTGACTTCGCACCCCCGCCAACCGAATTCACGCCACCCCTATCCACCCCCACTATGTAAGCGTAGACTTACGGTTCGTGGGCACTTACCAAGGTGCCGGGCTCGACGCCCTCGGCGACCCGACCCGGCGCGCCATCTTCGAACGCCTCGGGCAAGGCCCCTGCGCGGTCGGCGAACTCGCCGGTGAACTCCCCGTCTCCCGGCCCGCGGTCTCCCAGCACCTCAAAGTGCTCAAAGCCGCCGGGCTGGTCTGCGACGAAGCCGTCGGCACCCGGCGCGTCTACCGGCTCGACCCGCGCGGCATCGACGCGCTGCGCGGCTACTTCACCCACTTCTGGTCGACCGCGCTGTCGGCCTTTCGCGAGGAACTCAACCGCCAAGCCCGCCAACCCGATTCCACCCACGACCCCCAGGAGCAGTCATGACCAGCCGCACCGACACCCCCGCCGTCACCGTCGAACTCACCGTCGACGCCCCACCCGAGAAAGCCTTCCGCGTCTTCACCACCGGCATGGACAGCTGGTGGCCGCGCGAACACCACATCGGCACCGGGCCGCTGGAAGAAGCCGTCGTCGAACCGCGCCTCGGCGGCCGCCTCTACGGCCGCGAAGCCGACGGCACCGAATGCGTGTGGGGCCGCGTACTGGCCTGGACCCCACCGACGCATTTCGCCTTCTCCTGGGACATCACCCTCGACTGGCAGCTCGAGACCGACCCCGCGCGCACCAGCCGCGTCGATGTCACCTTCACCGCCCTCGACGCCCGCCGCACCACCGTCACCCTCGTGCACTCCGGCTTCGAAAACCACGGCCCCGGCTGGGAATCCATGCGCGAGGCCGTCAGCGGCCCCGGCGGCTGGCCCGCACTCAGCGAAAGCTACGGCCGCGCCGCCGCCGCCTGAACCACGCCGCCGCCCGGAAGAGGTGCGCGCCGCACTCGAACCGCGCGCCTGCGTTCACAGTTCGCGCGTGAACCACACCTGATCCCGCAACGCCACCCCGTCCACCTCCAGGCCCGGGCCATACCCGGCGGCCTCGGTGAACACATCCGCCACCACCCGCGTCATGCGGAACCCGCACCGTTGATAGAAACGCAGATTGCCGATATCGGCGGTGGCGGTGGCCACCTCCAGCCGTGACACCCCCGCCACAAGGGCCGCCGCGACCACCTGATCGATCAACCGCCGCCCCAGCCCGCTCCCGCGAAACGCCTC
>NZ_JBSGBY010000973.1:0-1977 GCF_053601505.1 Nocardia sp. NPDC004722 | reverse complement strand
AGAATTCCTGGATCGCGGAATACTGCGGCTTGTCGCGGAACGCGGCCATGGTGTCGTAGTGGGCGAAACCCACCGGCGCACCGTCCAGGAATGCGATCAGCGGACCCCGCCCGGCCGCTTCGGCCCGAAGGTACGCCTTGTGGACGCGCACCCACACCAGCTTCGGATCCTGCTGTCCGTAATGATCATGCAGCTCGCCCAGGAGAGCTCTGAGCGCCTCGGCATCATCCGCCGTGGATCGACGGATCTGTACGGTCACGGTCCCCCTATCTCGAAACCGCCTCGCACGGTGCGGAACCGGCGGCACGCAGTCCGAAGCCACCTTATCCGGACTGGGCGCCGTGGCTCGAAGTCAGGAGAGCACTTCGAGGAGTTTGCCGGTGGCGACGTCGAAGACGAAGCCCCGCAACGATGTCGTCTTCGTGATGAACGGGCTGTTCTCGATCCGCCGGATCGACTGCCGCACATCCTCGTCGAGATCGGTGAACGATTCCGCCGACCAGGCGGGCTTGACCCCGACCTCGTCCTGGATCGCCCGCTTGAACTGATCGTCGGTGAAAGTCAGCATCCCGCAATCGGTGTGGTGGATCAGAATGATCTCCGTGGTCCCCAGCAACCGCTGACTGATGGCCAGCGACCGCACCTCGTCATCGGTGATCACCCCGCCCGCGTTCCGAATGACGTGCGCCTCCCCCTCTTTGAGCCCGAGAATCCGATACACGTCCAGCCGCGCGTCCATGCACGCCACCACCGCGACGTGCTTGCTCGGCGGCAAGGGCAACGGCCCGCGGAATCCCGCGGCGTACTCGGCATTGTTGGACAGGTACTCGTCGGTCACAGACATGATCACTCCTCCGCCGAACCGGTGTGCACACATGCACATGTCTGCAGTGACGGTGACGGCCGGCAGCCTCCACGGCCAGGTATTCACGCACCGTGAAGTCAACGCTGTACGGCCACCGCCCGCCGATCGCCGACCCGGCGGTGCTCAGCCGTCGCGCAGGGGACGGCCCTCCACGTCGGGCACCTTGCCGGTCAGCATCATGATCGCGTCGATCAGCGGCCACAGTGCGCCGAGCCCGCAGGTGAGCCAGGTGACCAGGATCTGGGCGACGCCGATCTTGGTGTAGCCCAGATAGAAACGGCCCACACCGAAGCTGCCCAGGAAGATCCCGAGCAGGCCCGCGATCATTTTCGTCTTGTCCGAATACGGCAGCCCCTGCGGATCCCGCCCGTAGGGCGCGCTCGGATCGCCGCCGAGCTGCCCCGCCACCGGCGGCATCACTCCCGGTGGCGCATACTGCGGCTGCGGGTACGGAAGCTGACCGCCACCGGGCTGACCTGCGCCCGAATCGATCTGCGGCTCATAGGGATTGGACATCGCACGTCCTCCTGACGGTGCTGCGGTTAGAGACTTCGGACCGCGCCCGCTCCGAAGCGCCGCAACCGTAGCCCTCCGGGATTGGGAATCGATTGGAAGACGATTGGAGGACAAGGTCCGGCGGGGGTATCGATTCTCGGTGATCGCAACGCTCTGAACGGCGCGGGCGAGCCCGCACACTCGATCGCGGGAGGGCATGCGGGATCACCGACGCGGACGAAGAGGGATCATGCGGATCGAGCAGCTCGAGTATGTCCAGGCCGTGACCAGGCTGGGGTCCTTGCGACGTGCGGCCGAAGAACTGCACGTGTCGCAACCGGCGTTGAGCGAGACGCTGCGGAATCTGGAACGTGAACTGGGCGTGGAACTGCTGGACCGGCGGCGGTCGGGGGCCCGCATCAGCGATCAGGGCCGGGAATTGCTGCCGCATATCGCACAGGTGCTGGACGCGGTGGACCTGTTGCGGCGTGCGGCAGACGAACAGCATCGGGTCAGCCGGATGGTGCGGGTGGGAACGGTCAACGCGGCGACCGTGTCGTTGGTGCTGCCCGCGATCCGCGAGTTCCGGGATACACATCCGCGGACGCAGGTAGAGG
>NZ_JBSGBY010000972.1:0-1977 GCF_053601505.1 Nocardia sp. NPDC004722 | reverse complement strand
GTCCGCGGCGGCGGGAGCAACGGCCGACCGGTCCCGGGCGCCGGCCCGGCGCCCGAATGGCCCGAACTGCCCATCCAGTACGCCGATTACACGCTGTGGCAGCAGGATGTGCTGGGCAGCGAGGACGATCCGGAATCCGTGATCAGCCGTCAACTCGACTACTGGCGGCGCGCCCTGGACGGCATCCCGGAACTGCTTGCAGTGCCTGCAGATCGGCCACGACCGCCGGTTCCGACCTACCGCGGCGGCACCGTCGAATGCACCCTGGACGCGTTCACCCATCGTGAGCTGCAGATGCTGGCGGCCGAGCACGGCGTCACCATGTTCATGGTGCTGCACGCGGCACTCGTGGCACTGTTGCATCGACTGACCTCCGGCGACGATATCGCCGTCGGCACACCCATTGCGGGGCGCGGACATCCGGCACTGGACCGTCTGGTCGGCATGTTCGTCGGGACGCTGGTGCTGCGCACCCACCTCGACGGCGGGGCCGCCTTCGCGGATCTGCTGCACGCGGTCCGCGACACCGACCTGGAAGCCTTCGCGCACGCCGACGTCCCGTTCGAGCGCCTCGTCGAGGTGCTCAATCCGGTGCGCTCGCAAGCACATCACCCGATGTTCCAGGTCATGCTGTCGGTGCAGAACCAGCCCGTGCGGGTACTGGAACTGCCTGGCATGCGCATCGAGGCCGACGACGCCGATCCGGGCATCGCCAAATTCGATCTGCAGTTCACCCTCACCGAATCCTGGACCGCCAACCGCGAACCCGACGGGATCACCGTGTCGGTGAACTACGCCGCCGACCTGTTCGAGGAGGTCACCGCGCAGCGGCTGGCACAGCGCTTCGTGCGGCTGCTGGGCGCGGCGGCCGCGAATCCAGCCACCGCCGTGGGTGATCTGGAACTCCTCGATTCGGCCGAATGGTCGGCGCTGGCGCCGGTGCGCGGCACCGAACCCGGGCTGCCCATCACCTTCCCGGAGGTGTTCGAGGCCGCCGCCAACCTCAACCGCTCGGCCATCGCGGTCCGCTCGGCGGGCACCCAGATCTCCTACGACGCCCTCGACCGCTGGACCAACCGGCTCGCCCGGGTGCTCATCGGCTACGGCGTCGGACCGGAAACCCTGGTCGCCATGGGGATTCCGCGCTCGGCCGAATCGGTGGCCGTGATGCTGGCCATCGCCAAGGCCGGGGCCGCGTTCGTGCCCGTCGACCCCAACTACCCGGAACAGCGCATCAGCCACATGCTGCTGGACTCCGGTGCGGCCGTGGGCATCACGCTGTCGTCGTATCGGGAGCGCATGCCCGACGGGGCCAACTGGACCGTGCTGGACGCGCCCTCGTTCCGCCGCCGCGTGCTCGCCACCTCCGACGCGCCGATCGTGGACAGCGAACGCACCACCGCGCTGCGCATGGACAACCCGGCCTACGTCATCTACACCTCCGGGTCCACCGGCATCCCCAAGGGCGTCGTCGTCACCCACGGCGGCCTGTCCAACTTCGCCGCCGAGACCGCGCACCGCTTCGACGTCGGACCCGGCTGCCGCGTCCTGCACTTCGCCACACCGAGTTTCGACGCCGCCATGCTGGATCTGCTGCTCGCCCTGGGCGGCGCGGCCACCCTGGTGATCACGCCGCCCGGCGTGGTCGGCGGGGAGGAACTGGGGCAGGTGTTCATCGAAGAGGGCATCACCCACGCCTTCATCACCACCTCGGCGCTGGGCACCGTCGACCCGACCGGCGTCACCGCGCTGCGGCACGTGCTGGTCGGCGGCGAGGCGCTGCCACCGGATCTGGTCACCCGGTGGGCCCCGGGCCGCAAGCTCTACAACGTGTACGGGCCGACGGAAACCACCATCGTCACGGTGATTTCGCAGCCCATGACACCCGGCGGGCAGATCACCATCGGCGGACCCATCCGCGGCGTGGGCGCCAGCGTGCTCGACGCGCGCCTGAACCCCGCGCCCGGCGGGGTCACC
>NZ_JBSGBY010000971.1:0-1979 GCF_053601505.1 Nocardia sp. NPDC004722 | reverse complement strand
CGACAGCGCGGCGAACCGCCGTTGCACCGCGAGGGGCGCGCCGCCGATCGTGGTGGCCTCGATACCCGTCACCCGGCCGTCCTCGACGACGAGTCGCGTTGCGCGGGTGCCGGTCTGGACGCGAACCCCGCGCCGCGCCGCCGACTCGGCGAGCGGCCCGAACAGTTTCTTGCCCGACACCCCGCGCCCGTGCGCGCGATGTCCGCGCTGCCGGGGCGTCGCCAATTCCCGGAAGCCCCCGGAGTTTTCGCTGCCCGAGTAGTAGAGGTAGTAGTCGTCGGTGGGGTACGAGGTCTTGAACGGGCACAGTGACGGCTGGAACGGCACGCCATGACTGCTCAGCCAGTCGATCATGGCCGGGGATTCCTCGCAGAACCGCCGCAGCGTCCGCTCGCTGACCGTGTCGCCGACCTCGGCCCGCAGGTACGCCAGCATGTTCTCGGCATCGTCGTCGACTCCGGCGGCCCGCTGCACCCAGGTGCCGCCGCCCGCGTAGACGATCCCGCCCGACAGCGCGGTCGCCCCGCCGCCGAGGTACCGGTCCAGCGCGAGCACGTCGGCCCCGGATTCCCGCGCGGCGAGCGCCGCCGCCACACCCGCGCCGCCGTATCCGACGACCACCACATCGGCCGAAGAGTCCCAGGTCCGCACCGTTGCGACCGCCTTCCCGAACGAACATAGCCAGTTGCCGAGAACTATAACGTGTTCTAAAACGGGGTGTTGTGTCATGCACGGGACCGCAATGCCGGTTACCGTCGGACGGGTGGCCAGCAAGTCAGCTGCCCCGGCGGTCGAGCTACCCGTCGGTGAGCACACGGTGCGCGTGTCCAATCCGGACCGGGTGTACTTCCCGGACACCGGGGCGACCAAGCTCGACCTGGTGCGGTACTACCTGAGCGTCGGCGACGGCATCGTCAACGCCCTGCGCGACCGGCCCTGCATGCTGCATCGATTCCCCAAGGGCCTGCCCGGCGGCAAGGTGCATCAGAAGCGCATCCCGGGTGGAGCGCCGGACTGGATTCCGACCGTGCAGCTCTACTTCCCGCGCTACGGCCGCACGGCCGACGAGGTGTGCGTGGAGAAGCTCGCCGACGTGATCTGGGCCGTGCAGATGTCCACCGTCGAGTTCCATCCTTGGAACTCACGGCGTTTCGACACCGAACGCCCCGACGAATGGCGCATCGACCTGGACCCCATGCCGGACTGCCCGTGGTCGCGGGTGCAGCGGGTGGCGGAGGTCGCGCACGAGGTGCTCGACGATCTCGGCGCGGTCGGCTGGCCGAAAACCTCCGGCGGCAAGGGATTGCACATCTATGTGCGCATCGCCCCGGACTACGGCTTCCAGGAGGTGCGCCGGGCCGCACTGGCCTTCGCCCGCGAGGTCGAGCGCCGCGCCCCGGCGGACGTCACCACCGCGTGGTGGCGCAAGGACCGCGATCCGGCGCAACTGTTCGTCGACTACAACCAGAACGCCCGCGATCACACCATCGCCGCGGCCTACTCGGTGCGCGGCGTCCCGGCGGCGACGGTCTCGACTCCGGTGCGCTGGAACGAGATTCCCGATATCGCCCCCGCCGACTTCACCATGAAGACCGTGCCCGCCCGCTTCGCCGAACTGGGCGATCTGCACGCGGGCATCGACGAGGCGGTCTTCGATATCGCACCGCTGCTCGAGTGGGCCGACCGCGACAAGATCGACGTCGACCTCGACGAGGACACCGACTAGCGTTCGTCGGCGCGGAAATAGCCGCGACAGCAGAATTGCAGGTCCAGCTGCCCGTGGGGTTCGGCGTAGCCGTCATGGAGCATGTTCTCGGTGGGGGCGATGTAGGCCTCGCCCGGATGAATGGCGATCTTCGTGACCGGATAGCGCGGGAAGACCTCCATGAAGCGTTTCCCCAGGCCGCTGCGTGGGCTGTCCGCGTCGTCGAGCAGGCCGCGTTCACGGAGCGCGCGCTCCATCACATGCAGGGGAGCGT
>NZ_JBSGBY010000970.1:0-1988 GCF_053601505.1 Nocardia sp. NPDC004722 | reverse complement strand
ACAGATCGGTCGAATGCATCGACTCGAGCGCCTGCAGAATGGACGGGAGTTGCTGCGCCACCGTCGAAATGCCCGTGGTCACACCGCTCATGAGGGAACTCAGCACGCTGGTGAGCTGCGACATGTCCGAGCCGGAACCCGAACTGCCGGAAGCCGTGCCTGCCTGCGGCACCGATGAATTCGGGTTCGTGCCATTGGGATTCGTCCCGCTCGGATTGGTTCCGTTGGGATTGGTTCCGTTCGGATTCGTGCCGTTGGGATTCGTGCCGTTGGGGTTCGTGCCATTCGGATTCGATCCGTTCGGCTTTGCCGCGTTCGGGTCGGGCTTGTTCTCCAACGGCGGGACGTTCGGGGCCTTGTACTGGCTCGCGGTACCGCCACCACTGCCGTCACCACCACCGCCACCGCTGTGCGAGCCACCGGTGTCCTTGCTGCCGTCGTTCGTCGGTTTCGTTCCGTCGGTGGTCGGCTTGGTGCCGTCGGTGGTCGGCTTGGTGCCGTCCGTGGTCGGCTTAGTTCCGTCGGTGGTCGGCTTGGTGCCGTCCGTGGTCGGCTTAGTTCCGTCGGTGGTCGGCTTGGTGCCGTCGGTGGTCGGCTTTGTCGGCGTAGGAAGCGGAGTAGGTACGGCGAGCTTCGGCACCGTGGCGGCGGTGTCCCCCAACGGATCGTGATAGACGTGGTTCCACTTGTCGCGGTAGTCGTCGGTATCCGGATCGGCGCAGTCGGGCTCCTCCTCCTGATACGGCATGTTCTCCTGGGTGGAGGTCATCCAGGTCGAGGTGAAGTTCAGCAGATCGCCCGTGGTCTTCATGGTTTCGACGAACGGACCCAGATCAGCGCAGTACTGCTTGACCGCGGCCTGCGCGGCATCGGAACCGCTACCGGGCAGGGTGCTCTTCCAGGTCCCGTCGAGGGTCTGGACATTGTTCTGGAAGTCACCGATGTACTTGTCGGTCTGCTCGCTCAACCACTTCCACGTCTCACCCGCGGTCGCGTACGGGCCCGGATCCATCGACACGCCGAGGTTGTACATGTCGCCCCAGCTCAGCGACTTCTTGCCCTCGAGGTGCGGCTCGATACCCACCTTGGCTTTCGCCTTGTCGTCCCGGAACTTCTTCAGATCGTCCGACATGTGGACGGAGTCGTCGATGTCGTTGGGATCCTTGGCGCCCGGCGGTTTCGAATTGAGGTCCGTGGCCTTGGTCGGCATCGTGATCTCTTTGAACCGGTCCGCGTTGCCGTCATCCGCCATCAGATAGGCGCGCCCGGCTTGGTAGAAGGTGTCACCCATATCGGTCAGCACCGCGACATGGGCGTCGAAGTCGTTGATCAGCGCGGTCCCCGACTGATTGAACGCGTGCGTCAGCAGCTTGCCGGAGGACAGCGTGCCGATGTCCTTGAGTGAGTCGAGACCGGCACCCTCGGCTATCTTCTTGAGCGCCAGCAGCTGCCCGATCAGGTCGGAACAATAGCCCGCACCCTGCGCCGCCGCCGTCGGATCGAACTCGAGGGTCCCCGCCTTCGCCGCGTTCAGGAGCCCCGGCCAGGCTGTCTTGTCTTTGTTATCGTCTGCCATCGGTAACTACTGTCGCTCCGCCCAGTTTTCCGCTATCCGTGCCAGCACAGCCTACTGTCGTGAACTCCCGGTGGCGCACAATGAAATTCGGGGCATGCTCGGCTGCTCGAGGATAGCGCCGCGGGCCCGGGCGCGCCGTCTGAGAAGATCGATTCCTATGCGAGTACTGGTGCAGCGGGTGACGTCGGCGCAGGTGAGCGTGGATGGTGAGGTGGTCGGGCGGATCGACCCGGCCGCGCACGGCGCGCCGCAAGGATTGGTGGCCTTGGTCGGCGTCACCCATACCGATACGGAGGGCATTGCGAAAGCGCTGGCCGACAAGCTGTTCCGATTGCGGATTCTCGAGGGTGAACGGTCGGCAGCTGATCTGGGTGCGCCCATTCTGGTGATCAGTCAATTCACGCTATACGCC
>NZ_JBSGBY010000969.1:0-1991 GCF_053601505.1 Nocardia sp. NPDC004722 | reverse complement strand
CAACGGCGTCCTCACCCCGAACGCCTTCGCCTCATAACTGGCCGCCTACACCACCCCTACCCCAACCTAGTTGATCCCCGCCAACCTCGACTACGTCGAACGCCGCTCCATCACCGGCAACAAATGGTGCACCCCCACCGATATCGCCCACCTCGACCACTCCGGCGAAACCGTCTACCCCTACCACCTCGACAACCTCCTCCCCGAGGCCCTCGCCGCCGCCGACGCGACCACCGACCCCGAAGTCCGCTCCATCCGCTAGCGGGATGTTCACGCGCCCAGCGGGATCCGGTGGCCGAATGGTCATTCGGGGCTCATAGCGTCCGCCGGGCATCCGGATGGTTCGGATGTGGCGCCGGAGTTCGGCGTCGGATAGCTCGGAGAGTCATGAACCACCCCGTGAAGCGGATCATCGGATCCGCGCTGGCGATCGTGGCGATCGTCGGTGGCAGTGCCGGAGTCGCGGCCGCCGACAACACCAACGGCCATTTCCCGTGCAACCCGTCCGGTAAGGATGTGGCCTACTGCGACGCCAAGGCCGGTGACATCGTCGATGTCGCGATCGGCGATGTGTCGCCCACCCAGCCCTCCGTCGGTTTCGACGAGATCGATTACAAGCTCGGCCGTTACACGCTGGGCAAGGACGCGATCAACAAGAAGTTCGACGACTGGTGCGCCGACAGCGGTCTCGTCGGTGTCGCCTCGGCGCAGCCGAACGCGACCCTGCGTGACGCCAAGACCTTCACCTGCCAGTTGCAGCCGGGCGCGGAGACCGCCGCGTCGCTCAACGATATGAAGACCGTCGTGGTCGGCCCGCACGGCAAGCTCTACATGGCCGACGGCCACCACGCGCTGACGTCGTTCTGGGAGACCTCCGACGGCGGCCCGTCCATGCACATCCGGTTGAAGGTCGTCGGCAACCTGTCGAACCTGAACCCGTCGGGCTTCTGGGACACCATGGTGCAGAAGAACTGGGCGTGGCTCTACGACAACAACGACCAGCCGATCAAGCCGAACCAGCTGCCCGCGACCTTCTCGCTGAAGGATATGCGCAACGACCAGTTCCGCGGCATGCTCTACTTCGCCAAGGACGTCGGCTACGCCACCGACAACGCGCCCGGTTTTGACGAATTCTATTGGGGCCGTTGGCTGCGCGCCCAGCAGAACAACCCCAACCTCACCCTCGCCGGACACATGGGCGACCTGCAGTCCTACCTGACGCTCACCAAGAACGTCTCCCAGGCCATGGTGGCACTGGGCCAGAACACCCAGGTCAGCGGCGGCTACACCGCAGGCCAGCTGGGCGCCCTCCCCGCCTTCAGCGACAAGGAGTTCGCAAAGCTGTCCAAGCCCTATTCCGACCCCAAACCCGGCAAGATCGCCTACACCCTGGCCTACAAGGCCGCCCACTGATCACCGGGTAGAAGATTCAGACCGGAGCTGCCCGGACGATCCCACGAGCAGCTCCGGCTGATTCCTCCACGCTAATTCCCCTCGTCGATACTGGAATTCAGTGCATATCATGGGCCGGTCCGGTGGGGACGGGGAGTTGTGGAGGGACGGGTATGACGGGGCCGACGGGTGTGGGTGTGACCGGTGAGGATCGGTACGAGGAATTGCTTGCGGGGGTGCGGCGGCGATTCGAGACTGCGGTCGGGGCGGGGACGGAACTGTTTCGGGTCGGGGTGGAGGGGCTTTACGAGGTGTTTCTGGACGCGTTGAGTCCGGAGTTGGCGGCGGAGAACGCGTGTGGCACCTGTCGGAAGTTCGTGCAGCGGTACGGCGGGCTGGTGGTGGTCGACGCGGAGGGGCGGGCGACTTCGGCGCTGTGGTCGGCGGCGGGGATGCCGCCGCGGTACGAGAAGGGCGTCGCGGCGTTGGCGGCCGTTGTCGAAAGTGCGCCCATCGTTTCGGTTTTCCGGTCCGAAGCCACGGAATGGGGTCGGGCAGAGAAAGGTTCGTGGACGCATCTGGCGGTGACGCCGCCCGAG
>NZ_JBSGBY010000968.1:0-1999 GCF_053601505.1 Nocardia sp. NPDC004722 | reverse complement strand
CCATGGTACGGGCCGCCGGGTTCACCCCCGATCCGGATCGCCGCGGTGCGCGGCTGGCGCGGGCCGCCGAGTGGGCGGCCGAATCGGGTCGCTCCGAGCGGGCGCTGCGGCTGGCCCTGACCGCGGAGACGCTGCCGCTGGACCCCGGGAGCCGGGCCCGGATCGGGGCGGCCCGCGCCCTGATGGCCTTCGACGCCTGCGCTCTCGGCCGGGCGCGGGCGCTGTGGATGCGGGCCGGGCAGGAGGTCACCGAGACCGACTCCGAGCGGGCCGCGATCATGCTGGTCTCGGCGGCGCGCGCCGCCTTCATGCAGGGCGATCTCCCCGCCGTCCGGGTGGCTCGGGAACAACTGGCACGGCTCGACCTGCCCGACGCGGTGCGGACGCCGCTGCTCGGCGCCCTGGACGGTCCGCTGTCGATGGCGGGCGGCGACCTCGCGGCCGGGATCGGAATGATCCGCGAGACAGTGGAATTCAGCCGGTCGATGGGCATGGACGTGCCGTCGGTGCCGCTGAATCTGGCCGGACAGGCGCTGCTCATCGGTGATGCGGCCGACGCGCGCGACATCATGGCAGGTCTGATGGAGGAGATCCGGGCGCGCGGGATGGTCGGCTGGGTCCCGGCCACCGCGGCCTATCTGGGCAATGCCGAACTCGTGCTCGGCCGCCTGTGCGAGGCCGCTACCGCGCTCGCCGAGGGGCTGCGCATCGCCCGCGATGTCGATCAGCCGACCTGGGTCGATTACGCCGAAGCCGCGCTCGCGGTGCTGGCCGCCATGCGCGGCGACGAGCGGACCTGCCGGGCGTTGGCCGTGCACGGGTTGAGTTCCGGCGAGGACAGTTTCGTCAATATCACCCACACCGAATGGGCCCTCGGGCTGCTGGATCTCGGCCTGGGCAACTACGAGGCGGCATTGGACCGGCTCGAGGCGCTGTACCGGATCGAGGATCGGGTGCGCGGGCACTGGGTGCACCTGCTGCGCGATCTGGTGGAGGCCGCGGTCCGGCTGCGCCGTCCCGAACGGGCCGCCGCCGCCATGGCCGAGATCGAACGCTGGGCCGCCGCCCTGGGGTCGCCGTTCGCCGAGGCCATCGCGCTGCGCGGGCGCGCGGCCCTGCACGGCGACGGAGAGGCGTACGAGCAGGCGTTGAAACTGCAAGCGGCCGAAGGGCTCTGGTACGACTACGCGCGGACCGCGCTGCTGTACGGCGAGTGGCTGCGCCGCGAACGCCGCCGCGCGGACGCCCGCGTCCACCTGCGCCGGGCCGCGGAGATCTTCGACGGGATGAGCGCGACCCTGTGGGCCGACCGCGCCCGCACCGAACTGCGCGCCGCGGGGGAGAGCATGGACCCGGCTCCGGCGGCCGATCTCGCCGCGACCCTCACCCCGCAGGAGCTCCAGGTGGTCCGGCTGGCGGCCGCCGGGGCCACCAACAAGGAGATCGCCGCGCGACTGTTCCTGAGCCCCAAGACCATCGGCCACCATCTCTACCGGGCCTTCCCCAAACTCGGGGTGAGCAGCCGCATGGAACTGGCCCGCCTCGGCCTGGATCGGCCCGTGAACGAGCCGTGAGCCGGTGGCGGTATGGCCCGTCAACCGCTGTCAGGGGCCCGACTCCGCCGTTCCGGGACATTTCGCGCCAAACCGACTGATTCGTGGCTGTTTTCGGGCCTTAGGCTCGGCGGATGATCGACGGCACCATCCCGACCCGCATCGCCGCGCTGATCCGGGCCACCGCGCTGCGTGCCGGGGTGACACCGGCCGAACTCGCGGCCCTCGATCCCACCCTCGACGTGGCCTTCCTGACCGACGACCTGCTGCGGGTGCCGACCGAATGGGCCTGGCGGGCCTGGGAATTGATCGATGCCGCGGCCGGGCCCGGGTCGGGGCTGCTGGCGACGGCGGCGGCCGACCGCGGCGGGCTGCACGTGTGGGACTACCTGTTCACCAGCGCGCCGACGCTGGCGGAGAGCCTGCGCACCGTGGTCTCACTGCGG
>NZ_JBSGBY010000967.1:0-2000 GCF_053601505.1 Nocardia sp. NPDC004722 | reverse complement strand
GGTTCGACGGTGACGGCCGCCTACCTGGAATACCGCGGCGACGACGGCGTGGCCTGGGCATTCGGCGAGAGCGACACCGCCCCTCGCGCGACGGTGGCCGCATTGTTCGCCGCGAGCACCCGGGTCCGCGCGAGGGTCTCGGCCTAGTCCGCGCTGCCACCCGCCACCTTCGGACCGGAATCCCACGCCGGGATTCCGGTCCGCCGCGCGGTCGGACGACCTCGAACCCACTGCGCGGCAGCCGTTCTGGTTGTCAGAGAGGCGTACGGGCGCGATACGCGCGAGGCATCGGGTGTTCAGGCGGAGTCGTCGCGCGCTGGATTCGGGCCGGGATTGTCGAGGCGGCGTTCCAGTTCCTTGACGCGGTGTTCGAGTTCGGCGATGCGTTGGCGCAGTTCGGATTCCGAGGCGGCGCGGGCGTCGGTGGAGAAGGGGGCGGCCTGCATGAGGGCGATGACCCGGTCGCGGATGTCCTTGGGGTCGGCGCTCTGGCTGATCAGGACCTGGGTGGCTACGCCGGCGTCGTCGGCGACGAGGCCCAGCAGCAGATGTTCGGGCCCGATGTAGTTGTGGCCCAGGTGCAGTGCCTCGCGCAGCGAGTGTTCGAGGACCGACTTGGCGCGGGGTGTGAACGGGATGTGCGCGTCGACCGCGTGTTTCGCCGGAATGCCCACCGCGTGGCCCACCAGCTCGCGGGTGCCGGAGAGATCGAGGCCGAGCTCTGCCAGGGTCTGCCCCGCGACGGGGTCCGCGCCGTGAATCAGGCCGAGCAGCAGGTGTTCGGTTCCGATCCAGTCGTGGCCGAGCAACCGGGCTTCCTCCTGGGACAGCACGATGGTGCGGCGGGCGGTGTCGGTGAACCGTTCGAACATGGGCTTCCACCTAGGGGCGAGGTGTCGATTCGTCCACCGTAGTCCCCTTCGCCCTCCCGGCATGCGTTTGCCGGAATGAGGGGGCAGGGCACGGGATCAAGCGGGGCGGTCGAGTTGGGGGGCTCGGGGGCTGCGCCGATAGGCCGAGACCGCGGGGGAATCCGGGAGCCACAGCCGCCACGGGCGGTCGGCGGCGAGACTCACGCCGACGCGCGGGCCGGTGGAAACGGCTGCGCCGTCCGCGATTTCGGGACCGAGCTCGAGGCTGATGGCGGCCGTCGGGTCGAACAGGTGAGTTCCGTAGTCGTCCAAGGTGATTGCGAGGGCGCTGCCGACATTGCCGGGTCCGCGAGCGAGATCGGCGTCGCTGCGGGCGGCGGGGCGGCGGGCGCGCGCGATATCGAGGCCCTCGATGATCTCCCCGGCCCGGATGAGCACCGCGCTCGCGAGTCCGTCCGGGCCGCTGGTGACATTCACGCAGGTGTGCATGCCGTAACTGAAGTAGACGTAGAGCACGCCGGGCGGACCGAACATGACGTTGTTGCGCGGGGTGCGGCCGCGATGCGAGTGGGCGGCCGGATCGGGCCAGGGTCCGGCCGGATCACCGCCGTACGCCTCGACTTCCACGATGCGCAGGGCGACCGGTCCGGAGCGGAGCGTGCCCCCGAGCAGTCGCCGGGCGGCGTGCAGCGGTTCGACCGCGAGATCTTCGGCACCCACGGCGAACCATTGTTCCGCAATGCCCGCCCGGGTTCGCGGGCGGGCGGGTGGCTAGCTCAGAGCCATTCGGCGACGCCGCCGTGGCCCGAGCAGGTGCCGCGGCGGTGCTGGCTGAAGCTCCAGGTGCCGTCCTTGCAGCGGGCGGTGGCCCCGTCGGGGGCGGTGGCGGACTGTTCGGGGCGATGCACGCACGCGCCGTCGACGTTCTCGTATTCGCCTGCCCCGCAGGCGGTGTGGACGATCGGGGCGGCGGCGGCCGGTCCGGCGAGCACGGTGCTCGCACCGAGGAAGGCCGCGGCGGCCCAGGGCAGGATATGTCGCGCCACGCGGCGCGTTGTCTGGCTGATCACTACGAAAACCCCTGCGGAAGAACGACATCGATTCGGGGGCGGACGCCCCCGACGAGCG
>NZ_JBSGBY010000966.1:0-2002 GCF_053601505.1 Nocardia sp. NPDC004722 | reverse complement strand
GCGCCGCGAGGTGGCCGCGCCGATGCCGGACACCACGGCGGGATGCTCGGTGTCGGCGGCGACGGCCTCCAGCGCGGCGAGCAGCTCGCCGCGGTCCGACACCATAGCCAGCGCCCGGCGCCGGCGCGCGGACCGAGTGCGGAACAGCATGTCCGCCACCCGATCCGGCGTCACCTCCGGCCGATCGGCCAGGTAGCGGGCCAGCTGCGCCGCTTCCGCGCGCAACCCGCCGGGAGTCTCGGAGGACAGCAGAACCGGGACGGTGCCGTCAGGGAGCCGGTATTCAGACATGCAGATCCTCCAGAACAGGCTCGAGCTCATCCGCGACCGGCATGGCGAGGACGGCATGCGCATTGGTGCCCGCGACGCCGAACGAGGAGACGGCCCCGTAGCGAACGCCCTCGACGGGTTCCCACGGGGTGAGTTCGGTGGCCAGGCGCAGGCTGGTGGCGTCCCAGTCGACCTTGTCGGTGGGGACCTCGGCGTGCAGGGTCGGCGCGATCTGCCCGTACTGCCCGCACAACAGCACCTTGATCAGGCCGAGCATGCCCGAGGCCGCCTGCGCGTGACCGACATTGGACTTCACCGAGCCCAGCAGCGGGCCGCGGGTGCGCTCCAGAGAGCCGTAAGCGGCTGCGAGAGCAGCCAATTCGAGCGGATCACCGACCGGCGTACCGGTCCCGTGTCCCTCGATCAATCCGATCGCCTCCGCACCGACACCGGCCGCGGCGAGCGTCTTGTCGATCAGCCGCCGCTGCGCGGTCGCACTCGGCACCGCCAGCGGCGCGCCCTTGCCGTTGTGATTGACCCGGGTGCCCAGCACCCGCGCGTGCACCCGGTGCCCGAGCGCCCGCGCCCGCGACTCTCGTTCCAGCACAACGACACCCGCGCCCTCGCCCCACACCGTTCCGGTGGCGTCGGCGGCGTAGGCGCGCAGATGCCCGTCGGCGGCGAGCGCGTTGTTCTTGGAGAATTCGTAGAACGCGGCGGGCGACCCCATCACGCACACACCCCCGGCCAGCGCCCATTCGCATTCGTCCTCGCGAATCGCGTTGGCGGCCAAGTGCAGCGCGGTCAGCGAGGACGCGCAGGCGGTATCCACACTCATGGACGGCCCGACCAGCCCGAGCCCGTGCGAGATGCGTCCGGCCACCGCGCCCAGCGCCGTCCCGGTCACCCGGTAGCCGCTGTAATCGGTGACCGCGGCCGCGATCGGCCCGTACTCGTTGATGGACGCGCCCATGAAGCAGCCCGCCTCGGCACCGTCCAGCGAGCCCGGCTCGAGGCCCGCGTTCTCGAGCGCCCGCCAGGCGACCCGCATGCCGACGCGCTGCTGCGGATCCATCGACACCGCCTCGCGCGGTGTGATGCCGAAGAACAGCGGATCGAATTCGGCCGCGCCGTCGAGGAATCCGCCCGAGTCGGCGACCCGACTCCAGCCCTCCACCCGATCCAGCGCCAGCAGCTGATCCAGCGGCCACTCGCGATCGCGCGGGAACGCGCCGAGCAGTTCGCGCCCCTGCGACAGGGCCGCCCAGTAGCCGGGCAGCGTCTCCACGCCGCCGGGCGCTTCGATCGCCATGCCCGCGATGACGATGGGATCCGGGTCCGTCATGCCGCTCATCCGACCGTGTTCAGCGACGGCGCCAGCAGTTCGGCGATCCCGTCGGTGTGCTCGTTGAGGTAGAAGTGCCCGCCGTCGAAGACCGTCACGTCGATCTCATGCGCGCTGTGCCCGGCCCAGCCGTAGAGGTCGCGCGGCGTCACGAACGGGTCCTCGACACCGCCGAGCACGTGAATCCTGGCCTGCACCCGGACATCCGGCGCGCAGACGTAGGCGTCGAAGGCGCGGTAGTCGGCCTTCACCACCGGCAGCGCCATCCGCATCACCTCGCGGCTGCCCAGCACGTCCGCGCCGGTGCCGTCGAGACGGCCCAGGTGATCGAGGATCTCGTCGTCATCGCTGGGATGCGGCGGCAGCTCGGCCGCCCGGCCCGGCGAC
>NZ_JBSGBY010000965.1:0-2005 GCF_053601505.1 Nocardia sp. NPDC004722 | reverse complement strand
ACCGGCGGCGGACCGTCGAGCGGAGGGCGGCGGAACTCACCCTCCCCTTCGGGTTCCCGGCGTTCGATCGCCGCCTCGGTGGGCTGTTCGATCGTCATAGCATCCCTCCACACGCAGGCACGACGTTTGAGCTTTCAGACGAAATCGTCGGTGCCGCGCCTTGCATTTCACTGAACAATCTCTTGTAGCACTTGTTGTAAGCAGCAGCATTTCGCACCAGGGTGTGCGAACGCCAAAGCCGGTCCGGGGGCGTGGGCGGGCGACATGCGTTGCCGCCGTTGCGTTTTCCCCGAACCGGCTCCGAACTCACTTCACGGGAGCAAACCCCGGGGTTTAGCCGCCAGGCTTGGTGACGTGGACTTCCTTGCCCCAGTTGGACAGCGTCACGCTGACATTGCCGGCGTCCTTGGTGACGATGGCGCGCACCAGGTTCGGCCCGGTGCCCGGCGAGGCGGCCGTGGACGGCAGCGTGGTGCCCGAGCCGCTCGGGGGAGCGACGTCCTTGATGTACACGACGATCGGGAAGGTGCCGCCGTCCTTGCCGATCTGCGGGACGACCGGGTCGATGACCGCGGCGTCGATGGTGCCGCTGACCTTCACGACGTCGATGCCGTCGATCTTCTCGCGGCCCTCGGCCTTGGCGTTCTTGATCTGGCCGATGGCGTAGGCGAGGCCCTTGTCCTTGTCCAGGATGATGCCCGGATCGTAGACCTTCTCGGCCGGACCGATCTTGGCGTACTTGCTGCCGTCGCCGGTGTAGAGGGTCTTGTCGACGACCAGGAACTTGGTGTCGGTGAAGTCGGCGTCGTCCGACTTGATCTTGACCTTGGCCTCGCCGATGGCCTGGCCCGCGCCCTGCGGCTGGTTGGTGATGTCGGCCTTGATGCTCTGGAACGGCAGGCCCGGCACGTTGGTGACCTCCAGGTCCGCGTGCACGTTCTGCAGCGTCTGGGTGGTCTTGGCCGACTCGGCGACGATCTGCGCGCCGTCGGGCAGCTGCGACGGCGGCGCGGCCTGCGAGGTGGTGGCCTTGCTGTCGTTGCTCGACGACGAGGAGCAGCCCGCCACCAGTGCGGCGACGGCGGCCGCGGCGATCACGACGGGCAGGACGCCGCGTCGAAGTCCGCGTCCGGATGCCCGTTTACCTTGAGAAATAAGCTGATTCATGTACAACCCCCGAAGCTTCCATTCGATCTCGTAGTTTGGACAGCCTTGCCGCTGCCCGTCGTAGTATGCAGCACTTCGTCCCCGTCCGCGCCGGACGAGGCGATACTTCGGCATCCAACCAGCACAGCAATCGTGTCGCCAAGAATTTTGATCATCCAGCAGCGCAAGCGATTACCCTGCAACCCTGAAATGTCCCAGCTGGGCCCGAGTGTTAACGGGTTTGCAATGCTCGCAGCAAGCCGAGCGACCGCTTACCCGGATGCCATTCCGTCGCTGGATATTTGCGGAAAAGTCGCTGAATATTCAACGATCAGCCGCCTCGTGAATCAACGCCGCCAACTCGACCGGCTTCGACCACATCGGCCAGTGCCCCGTCGGCAGATCCACGTACTCGGCGTCGATGAGCCGCAACTCCTGCATCAACGGCGGCACCTCCTCCGCGTCCCGGAACTGCTCGATCAACGCCGACGGAAAACTGCAGCAGATCACCGTCGTCGGAATCTTCAGCCGCGCAGCCGAATCGCTCAGCTTCACCGGCCGCCCCGCCACCCCGGCTGGAACCGGCACCGCCCGCTCCCGAAATCGCGCCAGCATCGCCTCGTCCAACCCCGCCAAACTGTTCCCCGCCGCTTCGACCTCCGCCCAGGTGTCCGCCAACGGAAACTCCGCCGCCTCCCCGAGCGCCGGATTCAGCACGAACCCATCCGGCATCGGCGCGGTATCGGCATAGATCACTCGCGAAAACCGCTCGGGCGCCATATCTGTCGCCATGTAACCGGACGCGGCGGCCCCCGATCGCCGCCGCCCAGCGGCCGACTTTCCTGCTGCCCTACGACGA
>NZ_JBSGBY010000964.1:0-2005 GCF_053601505.1 Nocardia sp. NPDC004722 | reverse complement strand
CCGCGCTGGCCGCGGGAAACACGGTGCTGCTCAAACCTTCTCCACTCGCCCCGCTCGCCACGCCCGCTCGGACGCCCTGACCGCGTGGAAGTCGGTGGCCGCCACCGCGATCCGGCCGCGACGGGCCGCCGCGCTGTGGATCTGCGCGCTGATTCAACCACTGCTCATGGTGGTGGCGCTGTGGGCGGTGCTGCACGCGGTCGGCGCGGACCTCAGCCTGCCCGATACGTTCGTGGTCGAACTGGTGACGGTGGCCCTGGCGCCACTGCTGCCGTCCCCGAACGGCGTGGCCACCAAGGAGATCACCATCGCGGCCGGGCTGACCGCCGTGGCGGGTTTGAGCGCCGGGGTGGCGGTGGGCGTGGCCCTGGGGTTCCGGCTGCTGACCTTCTGGTGCCAGATTCCCCTGGGCCTGGCCTCGTTCGCCTATCTGAACCACCGCCGCGCCATCTGAGCGCGGGCCCGGCGGCAGTTCGCGGCTACTTGTTGAGCTGGCAGTCGATGGTCGAGAACTTCGCGACACCACCCCAGGTGGTCTGGGCGACGCCCTGCGCCTGACGCTTGTTGCGCTTGGCCTCCACGGTGAGCGTCGGCAGTTTCTCTCCCGCCCAGGTCTCCGCATTGCAGGTGTAGGTCGCGGCATCCGCCTGCGCGGGTGCGGCGACGGCGGCGACCGCCGGGGCGAGGGCGAACACGGCCACGGGCAGGCCGATCAGATACTTCTTGCTCACTTCGGACTCCTTGTGCGATCTCGGGGTGAGCCGGGCAGACAGCAGCCTGGATTCTCGCACGACCTCGGCGAGCCCGCCGCCGAAGCGGCCGATCATGGTCGACGATGGGGGCACTTTCTACGGCCTCGCACCGTTGATCACGATGAGGCGGCCACTACGAAGGAGTTCGCCATGTCGTTCATCGGGAGCCTGCTCGGGCTGGCTCTGACCCTGTTCATGCTGGTGTTGATCGCGCGCCTGATCCTGGATTGGATCGTCACGCTCAGCGACAATCCGCAGGGCGTTCGCAAGCCCCGAGAGATCGTCTACAAGATCACCGAACCCGTCATCGCCCCGGTGCGCCGGGTGCTCAAGCCGGTCCGGTTCGGCGGCGTGCAGATCGATCTGGCCTTCACGGTGGTGTTCATCGCGGTGCTGATCCTGCGCGCCGTGGTGTTCAGCCTGTAACCCTCAGCGCGTGGGTTCGATCCGCACGAGTGTCGTGTACTGGGCCGCGGCCACGATATCGCCGGGGTCCGGGGTGCCGTCGTCGCGATTGCGCACCCCGTAGTACTTGGAGTCGCCGGGCATGGCGCTCAAGAACTTTCCCAGACTCTGGGCGACCGCGGTGGGATCGGTGATCGGGGTGGCGACGGCGTTCACGGTGCGCCCGGCCAGCAGCAGTTCGACGGGGGCGCCGCCGCGCAGGTTCCGCCACCATTTGCTGTCGGTGTAGCAGTTGAGTACGTCGCCGTCGGGGAAGTAGCGGACGACGGCGGTGTAGCGGTTGCCGCTCTTGCGACCGGTGAAGGTCAGCAGCATGGTGTTTCGACTCATCACCCGGTGCAGCGGCGAACGCAGCAGGGCTTTGACGACGACATTGACATAGCCCGGGACCGTGGGCGGGGCAGTGGTGGCGCTCATGACTTCCACCGAACCACCGCCGCGATCCCCGCACATCGGGACTATCCCTGAGATCCGCCCGGATTCGCAGCCACCAGCTGCCCACCGGCTGCCGGATCGGGAAAACGGTTGGGGCGCAACAGGAGAGTGGTCGCGAGCACGAGCACCCCGGCGACGGCGATGGCCGCGCGGGCACCGGTCAGCATGGCAAGCACGCCGCCCAGCGCGGTCAGCGCGGCGATGGTGGCATTGCTGGTGATCGACCACGCGGACAGGGTGCGGGTGACGCGGTCGGCGGCGGTCTGTTCCAACCGGAATGTCGCGGAGACCGGATTGAAGACTCCGCAACTGGTGATGATGCCGAGTTCCATCGCCATCACCAGCAACAGCCC
>NZ_JBSGBY010000963.1:0-2006 GCF_053601505.1 Nocardia sp. NPDC004722 | reverse complement strand
GCGCAGGACGGCGCCATCATCACCGGCTGGGACTACCCGTCGTGTGAGGCCATCGGCCTGTTGAAGATGGACTTCCTGGGTCTGCGCAACCTGACGGTCATCGGTGACGCGCTGGTCAATATCAAGAACAACCGCGGCATCGAACTCGACCTCGACACGCTCCCGCTGGAAGACCCCGCCACCTACGAACTGCTGGCGCGCGGTGACACCCTCGGCGTGTTCCAGCTCGACGGTGGCGCCATGCGAGATCTGCTGCGCCGCATGATCCCCACCGGCTTCGAGGATATCGTCGCCGTGCTCGCGCTGTATCGCCCCGGCCCCATGGGCATGAACGCGCACAACGACTACGCCGATCGCAAGAACGCGCGGCAAGAGGTGAAGCCGATTCACCCGGAGCTCGAGGAGCCGCTCAAGGACATCCTGCGTGATACCTACGGCCTGATCGTGTATCAGGAGCAGATCATGCAGATCGCGCAGAAGGTCGCCGGGTACTCGCTCGGCCGAGCAGACATTCTGCGCCGTGCCATGGGTAAGAAGAAGGCGTCCGTGCTGGAAGCCGAATTCGAGGGCTTCGAAGCGGGCATGCTCGGCAACGGTTTCACCAAGCCCGCCATCAAGGCGTTGTGGGACACCATTCTTCCGTTCGCCGGATACGCGTTCAACAAATCGCATGCCGCCGGATACGGCTTGGTGTCGTTCTGGACCGCGTATCTGAAGGCGAATTACCCGGCCGAGTACATGGCCGGTCTGCTGACCTCCGTCGGTGACGACAAGGACAAGGCCGCCGTCTATCTGGCCGACTGCCGCCGCCTGGGCATTCAGGTGCTGCCGCCCGACGTCAACGAGTCCGAACTCGAATTCGCTTCCGTGGGCCACGATATTCGCTTCGGTATGGGCGCGGTGCGCAATGTCGGCGCGAACGTGGTGGCCTCGATCATCGCCGCGCGCAAGGAGAAGTCGAAGTTCACTGACTTCTCCGACTACCTGAACAAGATCGACGCCGTTGCCTGCACCAAGAAGGTCACCGAATCCCTCATCAAGGCAGGCGCTTTCGACTCGCTCGGGCATCCGCGCAAGGGCCTGATGCTGGTGCACTCCGACGCCATCGACGCGTGCATGTCGACCAAGAAGGCCGAGGCGATCGGACAGTTCGACCTGTTCGGCGGGCTCGACGAGGGTGACGACTCGATCGCCAACGTCTTCAATGTGAAGGTTCCCGACGAGGAGTGGGAGACCAAGCACAAGCTCGCCCTGGAGCGGGAAATGCTGGGCCTCTACGTGTCCGGGCATCCGCTCAACGGTGTCGAGCACGTGCTGTCCGCGCAGTCGGACACCAATATCCCGACCATCCTCGAAGGCGAGATCAAGGACGGCGCGCAGGTCACCATCGGCGGCATCTTCGCCAATGTGACCCGGCGCGTGAACAAGAACGGCCTGCCGTGGGCCTCGGCGCAGCTCGAGGATCTCACCGGTGGCATCGAGGTGCTGTTCTTCCCGCAGTCCTATTCGGTGTACGGCATGGACGTCACCGAGGACGCGATCGTGCTCGTCAAGGCGCGTGTCAGCGCCCGTGACGACCGCATCTCCCTGATCGCCAACGACCTTGTGGTGCCGGATCTTTCGTCCATCGGCGTGGACAAGCCGGTGGCGGTGGTGATTCCCACCCGGCTGTGCACGCCAGACAAGATCGGTGAACTCAAGCGGGTTTTGAACCGCCACCCGGGCACCGCGGACGTGCACATCAAACACGTCGGCTCCCGCGACCGCACCACGGTGCTCAAGGTCGCCGACAACCTGCGCGTCTCCCCGTCCTCGGCCCTCATGGGCGACCTGAAGGCCCTGCTCGGGCCGGGCTGCCTGGGCAGCTAGCCCGCCCTGACGACCGTGGGACGGTGCCGGTCCCGCCCGGGATGACGGTGCGGGTGCCGACCGAGTCGGCGACGGCGGGCACGGTGAAGCTGGAAATCACACTGCCGCAGGATCATCCGCTGGCGGTGGTGCGCAAT
>NZ_JBSGBY010000962.1:0-2014 GCF_053601505.1 Nocardia sp. NPDC004722 | reverse complement strand
AGAACGCGCGGTCCCCAACAACCTGCCCATGGCCGCGGCCGGCGCGGGCATCCTGTGGCTGGGCTGGAACGGATTCAACGGCGGTGACCCGTACTTCTCGGGATCCGATGCCTCCCTGGCCGTCATCAACACCAACCTGGCCACCGCGGTCGCGGTGCTGACCTGGGTACTGTGGGACATGTTCGCCGGTCCGGCGCGCAAGCCCAACTTCCTGGGCGCGGTCAACGGCATGATCGCCGGTCTGGTCGCCATCACCCCGGCGGCCGGTTTCGTGAACAGCTTCGGCGCCATGGTGATCGGCTTGATCGCCTCGACCCTGGTGTGGCTGTCGTGGAACAAGCTCGGGCGTACCAAGTTGTTCCGCAAGGTCGACGACACCCTCGGCGTGGTCCACACGCACGGCGTGGCGGGTCTGGCGGGCGGCATGCTCGTCGGCGTGCTGGCCGACCCGAACATCAAGGTGTACCTCGGCACCGGCGGCGCGGCGGACTCCACCTACGGCGGCTGGCTCTACGGCCACAATCCGAAACTGCTGCTGTGGCAGGCGGGTGCGGCCGGCACCGTCATCGTGTGGGACGCGTTCATCACGTTCGCGATCTTGAAGATATTGAGTCTGTTCATGAGTCTGCGCATGCCGGACGAAGTGCTCGAGACCGGCGACGTCGGAGCGCACGAGGAAGAGGCATATCCGGATGAGACACTCGTGCACGCGCAATCGGGGGTGCTGAAGAAACCGCCGGCGCGCGCCGCCGCGCCCGCGGAACAGGATGGAGCGGAGATTCCGGCCAAGGAATCCTGATGTCGGCGCCGCTGCAGTTGGGCGGCATGATCGGATACCACGGTATGGACCCGGGCGGCGGCGCGGACGCGAAACTCTTGACACTGGTGTTGCCGCCCGGCCTGTTCGATCAGATCAAACAGGCCCTGGCCGCGTTCGGCGTCCGGCGCATGGTGGTCACCCAGATCTACCGGGTCGACGACCGTGACGCCCGCGTCGAAAGCTATCGCGGGCAGCGTTTCGAAACCGATGTCTCCGCCGGGCTGCGGGTCGAATTGCTGGCCCGGACAGAGGATGTCACCGATCTGGTCCGCATGATCGGGTCGATCGGATCCAATCACGAGGCCGCCAATATACAGATCTGGATGATCGACGCACGCCGATTGTGATCGTGAATACTTGATTGCCGATACTCCCGCCCCGGCCGTATGGTCGAGGCGGGAGTACTGCCGTGCGTTGCTGGTACGGCAAATCGGCGGTGGGAGTGCGTCTTTGGCAGTGCGGTTGGCCTTCGGCCTGGTCGCGGAACGGGATCGGCACGCCTGGCTGATCGAGACCGGGGAAGTCGTCGGGCACGACGGACCCGAGGGCGCGGCGGTCGTGCTCGGCCCGCGCGACAGCGATTCCGTAAGGGTGGCCATCGCCTGCGCCGATCTGGCCGGGCTCGTCGAACTCGGCGGCGTCGTGATCGCCGGTGCCGGAATCGATCTCGGGGACGGTTTCGTCTCCGCCCGGCTGGCCGGGGCGTCCGGGGACCGGCGTGATGCCGTGCTGGCCGCGCTGCGCGTGCTCAAACTCGGTGGCGCGTGGCGGCTGGGGGAGCGCGGGGCCACCCTGGTCGCCCTGTTCGGCGTCACCGCCACCAAACCGGTGGGCGCGGCCGCCGAACAGGCCATCGGCGAAGGGCATTGGGCCCCGGTGCTGCTGGCGTCGGCGGCGGCCGAGCTGCTCGGACCCGAGCAGTTGGTGCGCGTCCTCGCGCTGCGCGCCCCCGACGACGTCGACCCGATCCCCGACGGCGCGCCCTCCGTGCTCGCGGCCCACCTGCGCCGGGTACTCGAACCGTATTCTCCGCGTAGGCGTCTGGACCTGGTGCTCGACCTGTGGAAGCAGGTCTGCGACCGGCAGCTCGCCGACGCGGACCGCCGACTCTTAATCCCGTTGTCAAGCAGCAGTGGTGAGGGGCTCAGGTTGATAGAGCCGGTTGTCGCGGAGGAGTGCCCACACGACGTTGAC
>NZ_JBSGBY010000961.1:0-2021 GCF_053601505.1 Nocardia sp. NPDC004722 | reverse complement strand
CGGCAGCGTCACCGAGGAGATCCGCACCCCGGTGATGCGATCCAGCACGGCGGGAGAGGCCATGTCAGGCAATCCTTTCCACGAGCGCGGTGAGTTCGGCCAGCTCCGCCTCGGCCAGATCGGTCAGGGGCGGGCGGACCCGGCTGGACGGACGGCCCACCGCGGTCAGCCCGGCCTTGATGATCGACACCGCGTATCCCGGTGCGCGGTCGCGGATATCGAGATAGGGGAGCACGAAATTGCGCAGGTGCGCGTACACCGTCTCGCGATCGTGCGCCCGCACCGCCTTGTAGAAGGCCAGCGCGAACTCCGGCGCGAAGTTGAAGATCGCCGAAGAGTACGTGGTGACGCCCATTTCGGTGTACGGCAGCGCGAAGGTCTCCGCGGTCGGCAGCCCGCCGATATAGGTGAGCCGGTCGCCCAGGCGGGCGTAGATCCGGGTCATGGTCTCGATATCGCCCACGCCGTCCTTGAACCCGATCAGGTTCGGGCAGCGCTCGGCCATCCGGGCCACGGTCACGTCATCGACGCGGGCATTGGCGCGGCTGTAGAAGATCACCCCCAGCGAGGTGGCCGCGCACACCGCCGCCACATGCTCGAGCAGCCCCTCGGGACCGGACTCGGTGAGGTACGGCGGCAGCAACAGGATCCCTTGCGCCCCGGCGGCTTCGGCGTTGCGCGCCTGCTCCACGGCGACGGCGGTGCCGGCGGTCGCGGGGGCCAGCACCGGCACCCGCCCGGCGGTCTCGGCGACCGCGGCGCGCACCACCCGGTCGATCTCGGCGGTGGTCAGCGAGAAGCCCTCACCGGTTCCGCCCGCCGCGAACAGACCGGCCACGTCGTACTGGGCCAGCCAGGCGATGTGCTCGCGGCAGGCGGCCTCGTCGATATTCAGCTCGGCATCGAAATGGGTGACGGGGAACGACAGCAGGCCACGACCCAGGACCGGTCCCAGGTCCCGGGGCGCCAGGGTGTCGGATGACATCGGGGGCACAGTGCTCTCTCTTTCTCAGGCGTCCGGCCAGGTCTCGAGGAGGTCGATCACGCGGCGCAGGGCCGGATTCGCCGGATGCCGCCGCCAGACCGCGTACAGTTCGGCGCGCTCGGCCACGCCCGACAGGGGGCGGTAGTGCACGCCGTCGGGGTGCAACCGGCTCGCCGCCTCCGGCACCAGCGCCACGCCGCGGCCCGCCGCGACCAGCGCGAGCATGGTGTGCACCTGGGTGACTCGGTCGGCCGGGTCGTAGGAGACACCCGCCAGCACCCGGTTCATCAACTCGGCGAAGTAGCGTGCGGGTCCCGGCGCGTACGTCAGCATTCGCTCGCCCTCCAACTCGCGCACCGCGAGCGGACCGCCCTGGGCCAGCCGGTGCCCGGCGGGCACGGCCAGTACCAGCGGGTCGCGATGCACCGGCCGCCCCTCGAATTCGAGCCGGTCGAAGGGCGGCCGGGCGATCGCCAGATCCAGTTTGCCGCTCAACAATTCGTCGAACTGCAGGGCGCTGACCAGTTCGCTGAGCATCAGTTCGACCGTGGGCAGTGCCAGCGAGAGCTGATTGAGGAATCCGCCCAGGAAGCCGAAACCCGCGGTGGCGGTGAAGCCGATGCGCACCGTGCCGGTCTGCCCGTCGGCGACCAGGCGCGCGGTGGCCGGAGCCGCCTCCGCGAGGGCCAGCAGCCGGCGGGCCTCGGCGAGGAACACCCGGCCCGCGGGCGTCAACTCGACCTGCCGTTGCGTCCGATCCAGCAGCAGCACACCGAGATCGCGCTCGAGCTTCTGGATCTGGCGGCTCAACGGTGGCTGGGTCATCTGCAACCGATCGGCCGCGCGCCGGAAGCTGCCCTCCTCGGCGACCACCACGAATCCGCGCACATGCTCCAGGGACAACAGGGCCGACAATCGGCCGTCGCCGGTCACTTCGATGACCGGTCACCACCACGCCGACGCCGACCCAGGTGATGATCACCATCCCGGGCCTGCCGCCGATTCCGTGCGGCATCTTCTGCCCGGCCCCGGCCGT
>NZ_JBSGBY010000960.1:0-2024 GCF_053601505.1 Nocardia sp. NPDC004722 | reverse complement strand
GCGGAGCCTGGGCGGCGGAACCGGAGTCCGTCTGAATCGGTCCCGTCACTGGGTGATTCGGGTCCGTCGCGGGATCGGTGTCCGGCCGCGCTTCGTTCGGATGGCCGCCGTGATCGCCGGTGGCCGTGGGCTGGTCGCCGGTGCTGTGGCCGTCACCTGTCGTGCCGGAGTCGGTACCGGTCGCATGGGTGTCGGGGCCTCGCTGCGGGCCGGAATCCGCAGCGCCGGACTCGTTCTGCGCATCGGCCTCGGGCCGCTCGCGTCTGCCGTCCACGCCCCCGCCCGGCGCTTGATGGTCGGCGGGCGGCGAGTCGTTGCCACTGTGCTCCGCGGGCGGCGCGTGATCGCCGCTCCCCGCGTCCGGTGCGCTGGTGGGATGCAGCGTCGCACCGCCGTCCCGCCCGCCGTCGGGCGCGGCTCCGTTCGTGTTGCCCTCGGGCGCTGCTCCATTCGTGTGGCCGTCGGGTGTCGCCCCGTTCGGGTGGCCGTCCGGTGCCGCCCCGTTCGTATGACTGTCGGGCGCTGCCCCGTTCGTGTGGCCCTCGGTGGGTGTTGTGACCGGTTCGGTGGTGTTGCCGGGATGCCCGTCTGCTCCGGGCTGGTCGAAGGTTCGGGTGCCGGTCGGCTCCGGCACGTGCACGCTGCCGTCGTGGGTCGGCACGTCCATCGGTCCGTTGTGGTTGGTCAGCCCGACCGATCCGTACAGCCCGCCGGGCCCGGCTCCGGCGAACGCGCCACCGGTGAGCGACCGCGGATCCAGCTCCCAGTTCCCGTTGACGACCCCGTTGCCGAGCCACGCGGCCCCGGCTCCGCCCAGCCCACCGGCGGCGCCGGTGACCGCACCGTTGAACGCGCCGCGCCACCCGCCCATATCGGTGGGCAGCGCCCGGTTCGCGCCGAAGCCGATCGCGCCGCCCGCCGCACCCGAGAACGCCGATACCGCAGCGTTCTTCGCGATGGCGTTCCAGTCGTAGCCGTGCCCGTGGCCGTCCATGTTCTGGATGGTCTGCACCGCGAGTTCCTGGCCCACGCCCTGCACGGTCGAGATGAACGCGCCCTTGCCGACCTCGTAGACGGCCTTGACCACGATCTCCTTGAGCACCTGATCGGTGATCCGATCCCCGATCAGCCGGGCGATGCGGCCCTCGAGCATCTCGCCCAGGGCCCGGAAGGCGGCCCGGCCCGCGAGCAGGGCCTCGGATTCGAAGAATCCCGCGAAGGGGCCGGTCGCGGCCGCCCAGGCGAGTTCGGCCAGCAGGAATCCGCCCGCGATATAGAAATTGATCTTCGCGCCCTGCAGCGAATCACCCATCTGGTCGGCGGCCTTGGACAGCTGCCGATAGTTGTCGCCGAACTCCTTGACCGACCCGTGCCCGGAGGCGTCCCCGTCGCGCAGCGGCTTCAGCCACGCCAGCACCGACTCGCCGCCGACGCCGTCCGGGTACGCCTTGTTGATGTCGTCCATCAGGCTGGTCAGCTCGTCGATGAGCGCATCCGACTGTCCCGCAACCGCTTCCAGGTCGCGGGCCATCTGCCACATCTGGTCCTCGTTGCCGTGTGGCCATTCGGAACCCACCAGCCAGCTCAGCCATTCGAGCCAGGATGGAAATTCCAGCGCCACAGGCCACCTCACGCCGGTCGGTTCTGATCTTGGCGAGACCGACTGTGCCACAGGGAAGCAGGTGAACTCAACACGAACGGGAAATGAGTTCGGAGTGGCCGGGTGGATACCGGCGGGCGGTGATAGTCTCCGCCCGAGAGGAGACCGCATGACGCCCGCCGATCCGGTGCGCACCGCCGAGACCGTCACACCCGGCTACGTGCTCTGCTACGAGTGCGACGGTGAGGGCCGCTGCCCGCGCTGCCACGGCGAGGGCTGGCTCGACAACGCGGGCAAGAAGCGCAAATGCCCGCTCTGCCATGCCCAGCGCCCTGCGCTGCCCCGGATCTCGAACACCACCGGCAATCACGACGGCGACGCCGTCCGCCTGGCTACGGACACCGAGGTGCGAAACCTGGTCATC
>NZ_JBSGBY010000959.1:0-2026 GCF_053601505.1 Nocardia sp. NPDC004722 | reverse complement strand
CCGCATGCTGCGGCATCCGGTCGGGCTCAGCGACACCGAGATGGTGCATCAGCTGGCCACCCTCTACGGCGCGGGGATCGAGCCGCAACAGAATCTGATCGTCAACACGCTCCTGCTGCTGCTCGTCGACGACCGCTTCCGCGGCAGCGCCCTCGGCGGAAGCCTCTCCACCAGAGACGCTCTCGACGAAGTGCTCTTCGACGATCCGCCCATGGCGAATTTCTGCCTGAGCTACCCGCCGCGCGACGTGCTCATGGACGACTGCTGGCTGCCCGCGAATCAGCCGGTCGTCATCAGCATGGCGGCCTGCAACACCGATCCGGCCATCCGCGGCGGGGCATTCACCGGCAACCGCTCCCACCTGGCCTGGGGCGCGGGCCCGCATACCTGCCCCGCCAGCTCCCTGGCCTACCTCATCGCCCAGGAAGCCGTCGACCAACTCCTCGACGCGCTCCCGGAAATCCGCCTCGCCGTCCCGACCACCGAATTGCAGTGGCGGCCAGGACCGTTCCACCGCGCCCTGAGCGCACTGCCCGTCGTCTTCGCCCCCTCACCGCCGCTGCCCGAGGGCTGAGAGCCCAGGCGCGAGGGGCAGGGCTGGGCGAGGGCCCGTGGCGGGTGCCGGATACGGGAGCGGTTATGGTTCCGGCGTGCGTGATTTCGGGGTGGGGTTCGGGTATCTGGTCGCCGGGCAGCGGTGGATGACGCGGCATCGTAGTGACTATGGGCTCGGGTTGTTGCCGGGCCTCATCACCTTGGTGTTGTACGTCGCGGCGCTGACGGCACTGGGGGTGTGGGGAGGCGATCTGGTCACCGCCGCAACGCCGTTCGCCGATCATTGGGCGAGCCCGTGGCTCGGGCTGTTTCGCGGGCTGTTGACGGTGGTCTTGTTCTGCCTGGTGATGCTGGGCGCGGTGCTGGCCTTCACGGCGGTCACCCTGCTGATCGGGCAGCCGTTCTACGAGGAGCTCTCACTGCGCGTGGATCGCTCGGTGTCCCCGGACGGTTCGGCTCCGGAGTCGGGGCGCTCGCTGTGGACGGAGCTGTGGGTCTCCGCGCGCGACAGTTGCCGGATCCTGGTGCGGGTCGCGCTGTGGGGAATCCTGCTGTTCGCACTGGGTTTCGTCCCGTTCCTCGGCCAGACCGTGGTGCCGGTGATCGCCGCCCTGGTGACCGGTTTCTTCCTCGCCCACGAGCTGACGGCCGTTGCGCTGCAACGCCGTTCGATCGATCTGCGCGAGCGCCTGACCCTGCTGCGCGCCCGCCGGGGCCTCGCCTGGGGCTTCGGCGCGCCTCTGGGTCTGGCGTTCCTGGTCCCGTTCGTCGCGGTCTTCCTCATGCCCGGCGCGGTCGCGGGCGCGACGCTGATGGCGCGCGACCTCCTGGGCGAACCGACCCGCCGCTGACAGACCCGTCGCCCCCCACACCGGACGTGTGGAGGGCGACGTGGGTGAGATCGGCTGTGCCGGTGCTCAGTTGATGGTGAAGCTGCCCGCCATCGGGGGCGTGCCGTCGGCCCCGGCCGCCACGGTGCCGATGGGGTCGCCCGAGCAGTCGATGCTGGCGTAGAAGGTGGCGTCCTGGTCGGTGGTGTTCGAGACGGTCGTGGTGTCCAGGTCGGTGAGGGCGATGCGGACGCAGCCCGTCGGGTTGACGAGCACCCTGCCATTGGAGACCAGGATGCCGTTCGCGGCCTGTGCGGTGCCGGGCACCAGCACCGCCACCATCCCGGCCACCGCGGCCGCGCCGAGAACACCAGCAATACGCAACTTCATCAGATCCTCCGTCGTGAAACAGCGCCCCATCCCTCGGGGCCGTTGCAAGCTATCGCGCTCCGGGCACCGCCACGTGACCGGGAGAATACGGCGATGTTTCGTCGCCCCGCTTGTGGCGGCGGCGAATTCACCCCGCATCGGACCGGCAGATTGATAGCGTCGGTTTGTCTGTCTCTCACGGGGAGGAATGCGCATGTTTCCCGGAAGCCACGTCGCCGATCAGCCGGAGCGGGCGGCGGTCATCGTCGCCG
>NZ_JBSGBY010000958.1:0-2031 GCF_053601505.1 Nocardia sp. NPDC004722 | reverse complement strand
CAGCAGCATGGCGTCGTCGTCCACGCTGAAGGCGACCAGGTCCTGCTTGGCGTCGGCGTGCTTGGCCTTCCACGCCGCATTGAGGGCGGTGATGATCGGGCCGTCGTCGATGCGGGTCAGATCCGAGGGCTTGGTCGGCGACTGGCCGTGCTTGGCGGAGAGGATGACCGTGGTCGACTTGTCCAGGCCCTTGGCCTTCAGCTCGGCGAGCATCCGGGCCAGCTGGCCGTCGACGTAGTCCAGCGCACCCGACAGCAGCGGTCCGGGGGTGACGCCGTCGGCCTGGTAGCCGCCGGTCTGGCCGTCCGACTTCGGCAGCTTCTGCGCGACCGAGACGCTCTGGAAGTTCATGCCGAAGATGGCCGGAACGCCGACCTGCTTGGCCCCCGAGTGGTCCTTGCCGTCGATCTCGTTGAGAACGGCCTGCACCTTGTAACCGTCGTACTGCTGGGTGGACTTGTCGTCCTTGGTCCAGTCCTGGCCCGCGATCGGCGAATTCGAGTTCACCTCGGGGGTGAACAGGTCGTCGATCGAGTTGCCGGACTTGCCCTCGAGGATCGAGTAGGCCGGGTGCTTGTCCGACCACGCGGTCAGCTTGCCGGCGGCGTGCAGCACGTCGAAGACCGAGTTCACCTGCAGATACTGGCTCGGGTAGACCGGCTTGCAGGTGGCCGGGTCGACCGGCATGGCGGCCGGGTTCAGCAGGGTGGCCGGGTTGCCGGTCATGCCGAGGATGCTACCGGGCAGGCCCGCCAGGCCCTGGCCGGCGTCGAGCGCGGTCTGGTCCTTGTCCATGGCCTCGGTCATCGAGACCTCGGCGCCCTTGGCGGCGTGCGCGCAATCGGTGGTGCCGGCGGGCAGCAGATCGTGGTTGAAGGTGTCGTCGTAGTAGACGCCCGACTGTCCCGCGGTCGCACCGGTGAACTGCGCGACCATGCCCGGGAACGAGTCCGACGGGTTGGTGGTCTGTGCGTTGGTGTACTGGAGGCCGTTGTTGGCCATGGCCGCCAGCGCGGAGTTCGGCTTCTGCTTGATGTACCACGCCAGATCGGCCTGGTGCATGCCGTCGACCGAGATCAGCAGGACATGATCCTTGTCCTTGCCGCCCTTGTCCTTGTCTTTGTCGTTGTCGGGACCGGCGCTGGCGATGCCGGTCGCGGTGCAGGCCAGCGCGACAGCGCCGACGGCAGCAGCCAATCGAATACTCTTGCGGGACACGGATCCTCCTCATCCAACGGCACATAACGCTTGTGCCGCAGCTTTCTTCACGACACGTGCGCAGCACGGGCCGAAGTGTGTGGGGTTGTCGCGGGGATGGTGGTTATCGCGGGATCGGCGACGGCTCAGGCGTCGTATCCGGTTGCGGCACTGCGTACTTGGCCGACGTACACCGAGGAATGGTTGTAGGCGAGGATGGCCTGACGCCAGCCGTTCGCGGTGGAGAGATCGCCGCCGGCCGCGCACAGGTAGCGGCCCGCGGCCAAGGCTGCATCGTTGATATTGTCGGGGTTACCCGAAAGGTCCTTGGTGGCAACCGGTTTGGCGGCCTGAAGGGCGGCCGCCAGGGCCTGATAGTCGGCACCGGCGCGCACGCCCCAGTGACTCCAGGTGTCCGGGATGAACTGGAACGGCCCCATCGCCCGGGCATAACCACCGCGCCCGGACCTCGACGAGGGATCGAGAATGACGGCATTGCCGGCGGTGCCGTTGAGCGGCACCCCGCGAATCGGCGGCTGCACCAGGCCGTCCGGGGCGATGGTCGCCCCGCCGAAACGGGCGTGATCGCTTTCCACCCTTGCGATTCCGGCCAGCGTCGTCCAGCCGAGATGACATCCGGGCTGTGCCTGCGCCATCACGACGGTCGCGTACCCGTACGCCTCGAGCGCCCGCAGCGGGATGCCGTACTTGTCGGCCCGCGGCCGCGCCCACGCCTGCAACTGGTCGATCTTGCCGGTCACCGCGTCGAGCCGGATGGCCGGGACCGGGCCGCCTGCGCCCGGGGCCGCGGGCACGTGCTCCGGGGCTCCGGCG
>NZ_JBSGBY010000957.1:0-2033 GCF_053601505.1 Nocardia sp. NPDC004722 | reverse complement strand
GCGTCGGTTTGTCTGTCTCTCACGGGGAGGAATGCGCATGTTTCCCGGAAGCCACGTCGCCGATCAGCCGGAGCGGGCGGCGGTCATCGTCGCCGATACCGGTGCGGCCCTGAGCTTTCGCGAGCTCGACGACGAGTCGCTGAGGTTCGCGAGCCACCTGTACACGGCGGGGCTGCGGCCCGGCGACCACATCGCCATGATCACCGACAACACCGTCACCGCGTTCGTCGTCTACTGGGCGGCGCTGCGTTCGGGGCTCTACATCACCGCGGTCAACTCGCATCTGACCGCCGACGAGGCCGCCTACATCGTGAACGATTGCGGCGCACAGGTACTCGTCGCCTCGGCCGCCCTCGGCGACCTCGCCAGGGAGGTCGGCGAGCGGACGCCGAAGGTGGCGAGCCACTTGGCCTTCGGCGGCGCGCTCGACGGCTACGACAGTTTCGAGGACGCCCTGGCCGCGGTGACGACACCGGCGCTGCCCGCGCAGCCGCGCGGCGCGGACATGCTGTACTCCTCCGGAACCACCGGAAGGCCCAAGGGAATTCGGATGCCGCTGCCGACCCACGCGGTCGACGAACCCGGGGACCTGACGACGGCGGTGTTCGGCGGGCTCTACGGTTTCGACCGCGGCACCGTGTACCTCTCGCCCGCGCCGATCTATCACGCCGCGCCCCTGCGATTCGGCGGTGTCGTGCAGGCGCTCGGCGGCACGGTGGTGCTGCTGAGCCGCTTCGACCCGGAGGCCGCGCTGGCCGCGATCGAACGCTTCGGTGTGACGCACAGCCAGTGGGTGCCGACCATGTTCGTGCGAATGCTCAAGCTGGACAACGGTGTTCGCGCCAAATACGACCTGTCGAGTCACCGGGTGGCGGTGCACGCCGCCGCGCCCTGCCCGGTCGAGGTGAAGCAGGCCATGATCGACTGGTGGGGCCCGATCATCCACGAGTACTACTCGTGCACCGAGTCCAACGGCCTCACCTTCATCGACTCGGCCGGGTGGCTGCAACGGCCCGGCTCGGTCGGACGGCCCGCACTCGGCGTGATCCACATCTGCGACGACGACGGAGCGTCCCTGCCGCCCAGGCAGATCGGGACCGTCTACTTCGAACGTGACACCGCCGCATTCGAATACCACAACGACCCCGACAAGACCGCGAGCACCCGCCACCCGGCGCACCCCGACTGGACCACCACCGGCGACATCGGCTACGTCGACGAGGACGGCTACCTCTACCTCACCGACCGCAAGGCGTTCATGATCATCTCCGGCGGGGTGAACATCTACCCGCAGGAGATCGAGAACGCCCTCGCCCTGCACCCGAAGGTCCTCGACGTCGCCGTGATCGGCGTCCCCGACGCCGAGATGGGCCAATCCGTCAAGGCTTTCGTCCAACCCGCCCCCGACGCCGCCGACACCGACCTCGCCACCGAACTCACCGCCTTCCTCCGCGAACGCATCGCCGGCTACAAAATCCCCCGCACCTTCACCCTCGTCGAGGCCCTACCCCGCACCCCCACCGGCAAACTCGCCAAGGGCAAACTCCCCACCGACTGACCGCGACCCGCCGACCCAGGCGATTTGCCGCACGGGTAGGGGAGTGTGCTAATTTTTCTCCACCCGGCGAGGTGCACAACACCAAGCCGGACAGCCGCTCCCACGGCTACCCGAGGTTCTATAGCTCAGCGGGAGAGCACTCGCTTCACACGCGAGGGGTCGCTGGTTCGATCCCAGCTAGAACCACTGGAAAACGGCCGGTCATCGCAGGTTTCGCGATGGCCGGCCGTTTTCGTGCGATACGTGCAATATCGCGGGCGCGACGGCTGGCACCCGGAACACTGGGTACGACGGTGGGTTGGCGATCACAGTCGCACCCGGCGTTCGACTCGGGCTGCTGGCGTCATGCGGCGGCCCCATCTCCCGGCGCCGCCTACCCCCACCGAGCCCCTAGCGTCAACCGGTAAACATCCTCCGCGAGCGTTCTATGCTGTCGGGCATGGTGGGGTCAGATCCGGTGAGTCGTGGTGAAAGT
>NZ_JBSGBY010000956.1:0-2062 GCF_053601505.1 Nocardia sp. NPDC004722 | reverse complement strand
GTGGGTGGCGCAGGCGCACGGCGGCAATGCCTCCATCGAGCCCGCGGCCGGCGGCGGCACCATCGCCACGCTGTGGCTGCCGCCCGCGGACATCACGGTGGGCAATCCGGTCGACGCGCGGCGCTGAGTGCCGCACGATGGATTCGTGGAGGCCGTGGGATCGGGACTGGAATCGCTGACGCTGGTGCGGCACGGCGAGAGCGTCGTCAATGCCGCGCCGTACACCGGCAGCGACGAATTCATCACGGGCGTCAGCGATGCCGAGGTGCCGCTGACCGAGCGCGGCGTCGCACAGGCGATCGCCACCGGCCGACGGCTGGCCACCGTCGATCCGCCGTTCGACCTGGTGCTCTGCTCCCCGTATCTACGCACCCGCGAGACCGCGCGCCACGCATTGGCGTACCTGAAAGCGCCGCCGCCCCGGTTCGATGAACGGCTGCGCGATCGTGAGACCGGAATTCTGTTCGGCCTCACCACGTTCGGGATCGAGCGGCGACTCCCCGAGGAGCACCGCATGCTGCAACGGGTCGGACGGTTCTACCACCGGCCGACCGGCGGCGAGTCCTGGCCGGATGTCGCGCTGCGCCTGCGCGCCGTCCTGCGCGAATTACAGGGCCATGTACTGATTTTCACCCACGACATCGCAATCGTGTTGACCCGATACATCTTCGGCGAACTGGACGTGGCCGACATCCAGGATCAGACCGGCGCGGAGGTCGGCAATGCGTCGATAACGCGTTGGGAGCGAACCGATTCCGGAATGAGTCCCTCCGTTTACAACGACAGTAAACACCTTCCCGGGTGAATATCTGTACAACAAAATTCACGGTCTCGAGGGCCGCGGATACCAGCTCGGGTGCATTCATATATCTGAACAGCGTCAAGACCCCACGACAGAATCCCCGATTCGAGCCTGTCATCGCTGAGATTCGCCACGCTTGACCCCGGTCATCCGACCAGCGACCGCACGGTACGCCAAGCCATTGCGGCACAACATGTTTACGCGTTGTTCACCTACGACGCTTGACGCACGACAATTTCGGACACGCTCGAGTTGACGACGGAATTGCCGTGTGGAAGTTTGCACTCACTCCCGTGTGCTCGGTTCAGTGTCGCCACGGTCTTTCGGAGGAGTAGTTGGCAGTGCGTCTTCGTCTGCGACCGCGCACCATTCGCGGGCAGTTGTCCCGAATCCTGGCGTTCGCTTTGACTCTGGTGATCGTGCTGCTGGCGGCCACCGTGGATCGCGCGTTCACCGACTATCGCGAGGCCGACAACACCACGCGCGCGGTGTCACTCGCGTTGAGCGTGCAGGACCTGACCGACCAGTTGCAGCGCGAGCTGGGACTGAGCAACGGCCTGCTCGGCGGCGACGGCACGCTGGCGCAGCCGTTGCTGGCGCAGCGTCACAGTGTCGATTCGACGCTCGGCGCGGTCACCGCCGCCGCCGACTCGAACGCGCCCGGCGCGGATCAGGTGCGCGCGGCGCTGGGACAGCTGAACCTGCTGTCCAACACCCGAACCCAGATCGACACCCGCCGCATCAGCCGCCCCGTGGTGCTGCAGTTCTACAACGACGCCGTCGGCAAGCTGAACCGCCTGACCCTCGGCCTCGACCAGGCCAACGATCCGGAGCTGCAGCGCGGCCTGCAGGCGTTCTACGCGCTCGGCGCGGCCAAGGAGCAGTTCGACAAGGAGCGCGGCTTCCTCAACGGCGTGTTCGTGATCGGCCACTTCTCCGGCGGCGAGTACGGCCAGTTCACCGAGATCCGTGCCGCCAAACAGGCCGCGCTGCAGTCGTTCTCGCGCTACGCCGACAAGGACCGGCAGGCCGATCTGGACGAGGCCATGCGCGGCGACGCCGCCACCGCCGCCGACCAGGCCGAGAGCGTGGCGCTGGCCTCCGGGGACGGCCCGCTGGTGCGCCCGGTCGATCCGGCGAACTGGTGGCTGCGCATGACCGGCGTCATCGACGCGCAGCGCACCGTGCAGAAGGCGGTCGGCGCCGCGATTCAAGCGCGCGCGGATTCGCTGCGCGGCAGTGCCCTGACCCAGCTGATCG
>NZ_JBSGBY010000955.1:0-2068 GCF_053601505.1 Nocardia sp. NPDC004722 | reverse complement strand
CCGCACTCAGCTCAGCACGCAGCTACCCGTCCCGACCTGTGTCGATTGACTTGCCGCCGAGGTCAGCTCGGGCCGCACCTCGTCCAGGGTCAGCACATAGCCGGTGTCGTCGTCGGTCACGGCCGCGCCGAACACCACGCCCAGGATCCGGCCGTCGGTATCCACCAGCGGTCCACCGGAATTACCGGCACGCACCTGACCGCGGATCGTGTACACCTCACGCTTGACGTCGTTGTCGCGGTAGATGTTGGGTCCCTTGAGGTTCAGGGTCTCGCGTACACGCGCCGCGCTGGCGGTGTAGCGCCCGCCGCCCGGGTAGCCGAGCACGATCGAGCTCTCCCCCGACGTGGCATCGGCTGGGGCCAGGGTCAGCGGCGTCGCTTGCAAGCCGGGCACCGCGAGAATCGCGATGTCCTTGTTCGAGTCGAACAGCACGACCGTGGCGGGCAGCGACCCGCGCGCGGTGTCCACGCTGACGGTATTGGTGCCCGCGACCACGTGCGCATTGGTCATGATGCGCTCCGGGGCCACCACGAAACCCGAACCCTCCAGCTGCCGTTGGCAACTGGGCGCGATGCCGCGGATGCGCAGCACGCTGGTCTGCAACTGCTGGGCCACCGGCAGTTGCAGCACACTCGCGTCGGGCGGTTCCACGGCCGTGATCGGGACGTGCCCGAACGGCCCGATGACGTCCGGCAGCCCGGAAGTGTTGAGCAGGTTGGAGAAGTCGGTCGGCACCCGGCGCAGCCAGTCCGGCGCGACGTGGTCGACATTGCGCAGCACCTGGGAGTTGGTGACCGCGGCCGCGATTCCGGGCTGCGAGGAGTTGGTCAGCGGCAGCGCCAGCAGCCACGCGGTGGCCAGCACCGCCACCGCCTGCAGGCCCGCGCCGACCACGCTGTCCACGGTGCGGGTGAACGGATCGCGCATGCCGCCGCGCGCGGCCCGGCCGAGCACCATGCCCGCGACCTCGCCGACGATCACCAGCGCCACGATGAGCAGCACGCCCACCAGCACCCGGGTCCGGCCCTCGCTGAGGTGCTTGAGGATGTGCGGGGCGATCAGAATGCCCGCCACCGCACCGAGAATCACGCCTAGGAACGCCAGCGCCGAGGCGACCGCGCCCTGCCGCCACCCGGAGGTGGCGGCCAGCAACGCCAGAATGATGATGCCGAGGTCGAGCCAGCCAGAGGCGCTCATAATGTCATCCCTACCGCGGCCAGCGAGGCCTGCAGATCACGTACATCGTGATGGTCCCATTCGGTTTCCCACCCCGACACCGCCAGCAGTCCGGCGAGCACGCCGGCGGTGAACCCCCACACCAGCATTCCGTCCACGGCGAACGCCGGACCCATATAGCCCAGCGGATGCCGCACCACGAAACGGTTGGCCGGATCGATGAGCTCGGTGATCGGCACCCGCACCACGCGGGACGCCTCCGTCTCGCTCACCACTCCCACCTCGCCGGGAGTACGCCAATAGGCGACCACCGGTGTCACATCGAACCGCGAAGGCGGCACGAAGATCTTGGGCAGCACCGCGAGCGGCTCCACCCCCGCGGCGTCCAGGCCGGTCTCCTCCCACGCCTCGCGCAGCGCGGTGCTGATCGGGCCGTCGTCCTGCGGCTCGACGCCGCCACCCGGAAAGGCCACCTGGCCGCTGTGCTGGCGCAGGGTGGCGGCGCGCTGGGTGAGCAGCACGTCGGCATCGGCCGGAAGTCCGCCCGGCCCCGCCGGATCCGAATCCGGCGACCCGCCGAACAGCACCAGCACCGCCGCCTGGCGCGGCTTGGTCGCGGCGGCGGCGAAACGCATCATGGTGGTGCGCCGCAGCACCGGATTCACCCCCGCCGGATCGGCCGGATCATGTTCGGCCACACCGCGCAGCCAATCGGGAATTCCGTTGGCAGACGCCTCGAGTCTCACGCTTTCACTCCCAATTCGGCCGCGACGGTGGCGGAAATGTCCTCGACACTGCTGAAGGGACGCACCACGACTTTCGCAACGGTGCCATCGGCGCGCAACAGCACGGAAATCGGCAGCACGGCCGGAGCGTGGACCGCGTTGCG
>NZ_JBSGBY010000954.1:0-2073 GCF_053601505.1 Nocardia sp. NPDC004722 | reverse complement strand
GCGGCTCCGGCCGCCGCCCCGGCTCCGGCTGCCGCACCGGCCGTTTCGGCCCCGGCCGCCGGAAACGGCAGCGCGCCTGCCGATTCCGCCGAAGCTGTCGCCGATTCCGGTGAGCGCAAGCGCACCTCCCCGCTGGCCCGCAAGGTCGCCAAGGAGCTCGGTGTCGACATCAACGCGGTGACCGGCACCGGCCCCAACGGCCGGGTCACCAAGCAGGATGTCGAAACCGCGAGCAGCACAGCGGCTCCGGCCGCCGCGCCCGCCGCCGCTCCGGCTCCCGTCGCCGCCCCGGCCGCCGTCGCCCCCGCGACCGGCGACTACGACGAGATCCCGCTGACCACCATTCAGCGTGTCTCGGCCCAGCGCCTGACCGAGTCCAAGCAGCAGGCCCCGCACATCTATCTGACCAGTGCGATCGATGTGACCGAGCTGCTCGCCTTCCGCGCGCAGATCAACAAGACCTTGGAGGAGTCCGGCTCCGGCAAGGTCAGCGTGAACGACCTGCTGGTGAAGGCGGTCGCCACCACTCTGCGCCTGGACCCGTCGGTGAACGTCTCCTTCGCGGGCGACAAGCTGTTGCGCCACAAGGCGATCAACATCGGCATCGCCGTCGCCACCGACGCGGGCCTGTTCGTCCCGGTCATCCACGACGCCGACCGCAAGTCCGTGTCGGCGATCGCCGCCGAGGGCCGCGAGAAGGCCGGTCGCGCCCGCGACCGGAAGCTCAAGGGCGAGGACATGTCCGGCGGCACCTTCACCATCTCCAACCTGGGCATGTTCGGCATCGAGCAGTTCACCGCCGTCATCAACCCGCCGGAGTCCGCGATCCTCGCGGTCGGCGCGGCCCAGGACGAACTGAAGCTCGACGGCGAGAAGGTGGTGTCGCGCAAGATCCTCCGCGTCACCCTGTCGGCCGATCACCGTTCCATCGACGGTGCCGTCGCGGCCAAGTTCCTGCAGCAGCTCAAGAGCCTCATCGAGAGCCCGCTGCGCATCGTGACCTAGTCACGCCCGTGTGACTAGGTCACACCCCCTGATCGCGTCCGATTTTTTGATCCAGGATCGGACGACGCAGCCCGCCACCCGAGCGCGCGGCGACCATGCCAAGTCGCGCGCCCGGAAGCCGAACTCACCCGGCGGCGGGTAGGAAACGCCGGATGGCGTGGACCCGGACTACCCGGCCGGTCCACCCCGTCCGGCTTTTCGCGTTTTCACCGGCGTGACGGTTGCCACTCCGACGACATGATGAGAAGATTTAGTAGCAACTCTCTCATCCTGTCGGCGGCTCTCATCCCGTGAGTGCGTGACATGCCGATGGGAAGGTCGATCAAAGGAGATCAACCATGACTGCCGCCGTCGCGCTCGGCCACGAATCCACCGGTGCCCGCCCGGATCGCCGCCCGTTCGAACCCGGCAGCCGGATGTGGGATGACGTCGGGCTGCTCACCTTCTCCCTCACCGCCGGATCCGCCTTCCTGCTGCAGACCATGGAACCGACCATCGCGGCCGTGGTGGACGAGCACTCGACCTTCCGCACCGACCCGATGGGCCGCGCCATGCGCAGCATCGCCTCGGTCATGATGTGGGTCTATGGCGGCGACGAGGCTCTGGCCGAGGCCGACCGGCTGCGAAAGATGCACGCCACCCTGAATTCGACCGACGCACAGGGCGTCAAGCATCGCGCGCTGTCCTCCGCGCCCTGGGCATGGGTGCTGCATACCGGCGTCTTCGCCTTCACCGAAGGCAACAAGTACTTCTCCAGCGAGCAGCTCACCGACGCCGACAAGGAGGCGTACTACCAGGAGACGGTGCAGCTCATGCGCAATTTCTCGGTGGCCCCCAAGGAGATTCCGGCCACCTACGCCGAATGGGAGCCGTGGTTCTGGGATCAGGTCGAAAACCATTTGCAGGTAACCAATGTCGCCTACGACTATCTGAAGGTCATCCGGAACATCGCACCGCCCAAGCAGATCCCCCACATCCTGCATCCTGTCTGGCGTGCGGTCACCAAGCCCGTCGGCCGCCTTCAGTACTTCTTCACCATCGGCACCACCCCGGATCTGGTGCGCGACA
>NZ_JBSGBY010000953.1:0-2077 GCF_053601505.1 Nocardia sp. NPDC004722 | reverse complement strand
GCGGGCGGTCTTCGGTCATGGCGTCGAAGACGTCGGCGGCGGCCAGCAGGCGCGCGGCGGGGGACTGGTCGTGTGCGCGCACGCCGCGGTGGTAGCCGCTGCCGTCGAGGCGTTCGTGGTGACCGGCGGCGACCTCGGCGAGATCGGCCAGGCCGGGGCAGCGGCGCAGCACGCGGTCGGTCCAATAGCTGTGCAGCCGAATGCGTTCCCAGTCGCCGATGCCGACGGGACCGGGGTGGTCCCAGATCGAACTCGAGACCGCGACTCGGCCGATGTCGTGCAGCAGCGCGGCCGCGCGCAGGCTCGCCCGGTCGGTGTTCGAGAGTCCGGCGAGATCGCCTGCGGCATCGGACAATTCGGCGACGTGTGCCGAATGTCCCAGCAGATAGCGGCCTTTCAAATCGACGACGACGGCCAGTGACCGGCACAGGTGGTCGCGTTGCTCGGGCCGGATCAGGCTCGGCAGTCCGGGTTCGGCGCTGATCACCGCGGTCAGCAGGTCGGGCTGGTCGAGCACGGCCCAGACGGCGTCCGCGTCGGCGGCGAAGACGGCGACCAGGTCCGGGTCCAGGTGGCCGCCCGCTCGCCGGTGCAGCTCGGCCAGGCTCGCCGCGCGGTCACGGCCGCGAAAGGCCAGCACCGCCTGTTCGGCCAAGTGCAGGATGCGCCCGGCCAGCGACAGTTCCTCGCCGCGCAGCCGATCGGGCGCGCCCAGTCCGTCGAATCGCTCCTTGACCTCGGTAAGTGCCAGTACGGCCGCCTCGGGCAGCCCCAGACGCGGTCCCAGCGCCCGGCTGACCTCGCACACCGAGCGGACCGCGAACGGCGCTCCGGCGGGCGATTCGGTGGCATAGCGGCGGGCCAGAGCGGGCTGGCTGCCCGGTGCCCAATCGCCGAAAGTGCTCAGTTGTGCGGTGAAGACGTCCTGGTCACCCGGGTCGAGGGTGTGGAAGGCGCGCTGAAAGGCGATGTCGTCGGCGTAGGACTCGGCGTTCTCCGAGGCCCGGGAGGTGCAGCCGACGGCCGCGAGCAGCGCGGCGTGGAAGACGATGCGGCGATCGGCCTGGTCCAGGCCCAGCCGGGCGGCGACCGCGTCGGCCACCAGGCAGACCGCCAAGCCCTTCTCGAATGGCATTCCGGTGGCGAGATCGGTGGTGAGCGAGAGGGCCGCCAGCACCTCGGTGACCCGGATGGATGCCATGTCGGAACCCTAATCCGGCTTTCGTTACATCGCAGGATGATTACGGTGCGTGACAAATGTGACTAATGTGATTTGAGTTAATAATTGTGATTTGCTGGGACGTTACTTTCGGAATGCGAAACGCCGATGCGTCGTCGGTAAATCGGGCAAATAGACGTATATCGCGATCTTGGGGCTAAATTTCTCTGTGATCTGAAACACTTTGTGTTTCGAATTGAATGACCAGGTCAGCGCTTGTATTAATGCAGGTCCCGAAGCTGCCACTCGGGTCGGTTCACCGTGTGTTCACTTTTGGTTCAGACCGTGTTAACTATGCGCTATCAAGCTGTGACCTTGTCGGAAACAGACCACGAGTCTGAATGGCGCAAGGAGATGTGAACACACATGCGGAACGTGATCACCACATCGGTGCGATGAGGCAACCCACCTCGGTGGGTTAGACAGAGCGGCCGGGAGGCCGCGAAACGTCTCCGCAGCTCTCCGCGCAGAGCGTCAACTCCATTGACGACGGTGCGCCAATTCCATTGACCCGGACAGGGTTTCACAACAGCAACCACAACAGCCCCGCAGTGCGTCGGTGAGCGTCGGGAGACGCCCGCCTGGTCGAGCGCTGCCTCCTTCAGGCCCACGGGCCCGAAACCGAACAGGACGAAATTGTTATGACTGCTCTCAGTGACCCCGCTAGACGTAGCAAGGTGATTGCCACCGCTCGCACGGTCGGCACCGCCGCGCTCGCTCTCGGCGTCTTCGGCTCCATCATCACCGCCGCGGGCTCCGCCAACGGCGATGTCGAGCCCGCCGCGCTGAAGGCCACCCTGGTGGCCGCCGCGGCCCCGGCGGCCCCGGCCGCCGCGCCGGCCCACGAGCAGCCCGCCC
>NZ_JBSGBY010000952.1:0-2082 GCF_053601505.1 Nocardia sp. NPDC004722 | reverse complement strand
GATGATTCGTCAGCAGCCGCATCAGGCCCTGACTGCCCAGAATCGTCATGCCGCCGATCAGCACCGGCAGCAACGCCGCCACCACCCCGCCGAACACGAAATACAACACGATCGCCACCAGCGGCAACGCGATCAGCTCCGCCCGCCGGATATCGTCCTGCATCCCGGTATTGATGCCCTCGACCACCGGCTGCATCCCCGCCAACTGCACCGTCGTCCCACCCGGCCCCGAACCCGGTGCGCCCGCATGGAATTCGTGCTTGATCGCCATATAGTCCGCGACCGTCTCCGTGCCGCCGTCGCCACGCAACCCGATACTGGCGAAGGCGTGCGTGCGCGACGCGTCGGCGAACTGCCCCATGAGCGCGCCGTCGAAATACGAGTTGATGCGCGCGATCCGATCCGGATACGCGCCGCGCAACCGGCTCAGCTCCGCGGCCACCGCACTGCGCACCGGCTCGTCATCGACCGTCATCCCCGCCGGGGCGGTATAGATCGCGATCAGATCCCCGTCACGGTCGCGCCCGAACGTGTCATCGGCCAGCTTCGAGGCCGCCACCGACTGGCTCGAATCATCGAACCAGCCCTCCTGCGTGAGGTGATCACCCAGGTCACGGCCATACCACCCCGACACGAGCACCAGCAGCCCGAACCCGGTGAACACCAGCCACCGCCACCGGTGGATCGCCCGCCCCCACCGCAGGGATCCGGCCTCGACCATCAGCCGCAGGCCGCGGTCTTGTAATCGGCCGAGCGCAGAATGCCGCACAGATCGGTGCGCGAGATCTTCCAGCGCCTGTCTTTGAACACGAAATGCACCACGGTCGTGCGCACATCGCTGCCGGTGCCGTCCTTGTCCAGGCTCAAAGTCGCCGTCAGCGTGCCGTCATGGTTGTCGAACACCGGATCCTTGACCCCGTACACCGCGTGCGGATGATCCTGCAACGCCTTGTACATGTCCGGGATCGCGTCCTTGAACGCGTCCCCGTCCTCGATCAACGCCGTGCGGTCGGTGTCGGGCAGAGTCGGATCCAACGCCGACTTCAGCTGCGCGTCCAGCTGCGCGGCGGTCGGGATGGCCGGCTTGTTCGCGCTCGAGGACGACGCCGCCGCGGCCGAGGTCGCACTCAACGCCGCGTACGCCGAGGAGCGCGCGGCCGCCACCTTCGACTCGTCATCGCCCCCGCCGCACGCGGCGATCGACACGCCCAGCACGGTCAACATCAGCGTGGCGGCGGCCGGTCGTCGAAGTCGCATCAACATCCTCGTCAGCTCGAACTGCGGTTGTGTGCCGCCAGTCTGTCACGGCCGCCGCGCGCGAGTGATTCCCGTGTCACAGCGGGCACTCTCGCGCGGCGCGCCTCACAGTCCTTCCAGCACCGCGCCCAGGCGCCCCAGCAGCGCCCGCACCGTGGTGGACTCGCGCGGCACCGCCGCCGCGACCGGTGTGGCCTGCGGAATCAGATCCCGCACCAACGCCACCACGCTGCGCTCGTCATCGAGATCGATATCGGTGACCGGGGCGAGCGCGACCGCGTCGACATCCTCCGGCGCGGGCACCGCGGCCTCGAGATCGGCGCGATAGATCTCCACCCGCAGCGTCGCGCGATGGGTGCGGAACGCGAAGGAGCGCCCGTCGCCGGTCATTCCGAACCCGTGCGCGTAACGGCCCACGGTGACGTCCTCGACGGTGAAGCCCGCAGTGTGCTCGGCAACCAACAGATCTCCCTGATACGAGCCGCTTTTGACTTCCACGGTAACCGCACCCGCCGACACCGCCACCGAAACCCCATGTCACATCATGCAAATCGGCATCGAGTGCATCGATCACAATCGCGGCGCGCCGCCGGGAAGACCCCCACTTGTGCCACGTCGTACGCGACCATGGTCAGATTAGAGAGCACGCATGATTTCGTCGGTCAGTTCGGTCAGGTTAAGGAGTTCGCTGCATGCGCCGTCGCGGCTGGATCCGGTCGGCCCTCGCGGGGGCGGCCAGCGACTGGTGCGCCCGCAACCTCAAGACCCGGCTGCGAGACCTCGAGATCCCCGCCACCTTCGACATCGCCAAGCCGGGCACCCACT
>NZ_JBSGBY010000951.1:0-2092 GCF_053601505.1 Nocardia sp. NPDC004722 | reverse complement strand
CAGATCAAGCTTGGCTGTGCCAAGGGGCCCGCCGAGGTGCCCGCGCCGTTCTCGGCTGACGGTGCTGACCAATGCCTCATTGATCACATCCGGTGCCAATTCGACCGGGCCGGGTTCGCGTGCCCACCAGAACAAGTCCCGGATATACGCGTGGGCGACCTCCGGGCTGATTCCGTTGGCGTCGGTGATCATTCCGGCCTGCCGCATCGCGTGAAAGATCTCGTCGGGGGAGTCGGAGAGGATGGCGCGCAGCAGCGTGTGCTGGGTCTGGACGGCCTCGCGTCCGAGGTGCTTGTACAGGCCGAAGTCCAGGAAGGCGACCCGGCCGTCGGGGCCGACGAGGAAGTTGCCCGGATGGGGGTCGGGGGAGAACTGCCGGTGCAGCAACAGGCTGCCGAAATAGAAGCGGAAGATGGTTTCCGCGATGCGGTTTCGCTCGCCGGCCGACCAGTCGCGGACCTGTTCGAAGCGCGACCCCTCGAAGTACTCGGTCACGAGCACGTGCGGGCCTCCGTGCTCGGTGATGACGTCGGGAACGGTGATGTACGGGTGGCCGCGGTACAGGCGTGCGACCTTGCGCTGATTCTGCGCCTCCAGCTCGTAGTCGAGTTCTTCCTCGAGGCGCTCGCGAATCTCCTGCGCGAGGCCCGCCCAGTCGGTGTTGGGTGCGATGGCGCGACCGGCCCGCATAACGATCGACAGGTTGCGCAGGTCGGCGCGGATCGCCCTGTCGATGCCGGGGTACTGCACTTTGACCGCGACCGCGCGTCCGTCGTGCAGTGTCGCGCGGTACACCTGGCCGATGGAGGCCGCAGCCAGCGGGGTTTCGTCGAAATCAGCGAACACACTGGACAGGCGGGAGCCCAGATCGGATTCGATGACGGTGCGCATTTTCGTGAACGAGACGGTCGGCGCAGAGTCGAGCAGCTTGGCCATGGACCGCTGCATGTCCTCGCGGACCTCCTCAGGGAAGACGCCCATGTCCACCACGGCCAGCATCTGGCCGATCTTCATCGCGGCACCGCGCATGGCGCCCAGGCCGGCCACGATCGCCTTGGCCGCTTCGACTTGCCGACGTTCCAAGGTGGCGGCCCGGTATTCCTCGCCGCGACCGGCGGTGGCGATCCTGGCTCCGACCTGGCGTGCGGCCTGACCGGCGACGACTCGTCCCAATCTCGCTGTGCGGGCTGCGCGGGAAGTCGGCAATTTCTGGTCCTCGGGCATGGGCGTCCTCCTGTGTACATTTATGTAGGTACTACAGTGTAGGCTTTATCGGGGTCGCGGGGCTTGCCGGAGCGCTGCATGGAATCGACTGAGACCGAAGGACATTCGTGACAGACGCGCACACACCGCTGCTCACCGCGCTATGCGCGCCGGATGCCGTGGACCACGCCGTGGCCATTGCCGTCGGCGAGGACAGGCTCTCCAGCTCGGGGCTCCACGCCGCCGCCCTGGCCGTCGCCGACCGAGTACGCGGTGCCGATCGGGTGGCATTCGCGGCGACCGCGAGCATCGACACGGTGCTCGCGATCGTCGGGTGCTTGCTTGCCGGCGTGACCGCGGTACCGGTGCCTCCCGACGCGGGAGAGGCCGAACGACGGCACGTGCTCGTCGATTCCGGAGCGATGATATGGCTCGGTGTCAAACCCGATGACGTTGTGCTCGAGACGATTCCGCTGGAGCGGAGCGCGCGATCCTCGGCAGCCCACCGTGAACCTGATCCGGCCGATGTGGCGTTGATCCTCTACACGTCGGGGACCACGGGGATGCCGAAAGGCGTGCCGATCACCCGCGCGGCGATGGCATCGTGCCTGGACGGACTCGCCGCCGCATGGGAGTGGGATGCGGACGACATCCTGGTGCACGGGCTGCCGCTGTTCCACATACACGGTCTCGTGCTCGGTCTACTGGGGCCATTGCGGGTGGGGTCGCCATTGATCCATACCGTGCGCCCGACGCCGGAAGCGTATGCGGCGGCGGGCGGTTCGCTCTATTTCGGTGTGCCGACCGTATGGTCGCGGGTGTGCGAGCAACCCGCCGCCGCCCGCGCGCTCGGATCGGCCCGTCTGCTGATCTCCGGTAGCGCGCCGCT
>NZ_JBSGBY010000950.1:0-2102 GCF_053601505.1 Nocardia sp. NPDC004722 | reverse complement strand
GCTATCACGGATTCGGGCTGAAGTAGCTGAGTGAAGCGGCCGAATGATAGCGATAGTGCGAGCTTATGCAGCAGATCCTCGAAAGACGAGCGGTCGTGAACGGATATGCCGGAAATCTTTAGAGTAAGTTCAGGAGACGGCAAACCGTCAAGATATTCGCCCATCGATCGCGGTCTACTTTTGTGGACGGCCAAGAGCAAGTCGCTTGCGGGCGAGATCTCCATAGTCAGGCCTGATGAGGTATCGGATGCAGTTAAAGTGATTGGCTCTGCTCTCAATATCCTCCGGCCATTGTCCCGCAATGGTTTCGGTAAGGCGTTATAGTATCCGTCCTGGCTGGGCGAGAAGCGGCTATCCTCGATTAAGATTTCGGCCCTGCCAGAATCAATCCATGCAAGTCCGGCGAACTGCGATAACAGGGAAACGTCAGTGTCGAGTTCGGAGGTAATATTATCTATCGCAAAAGAGTTTCGCGCTGGAATGAGAATATCGAAATCTACACTTCCGTTGCTGAGTGTAAGCGAAAATTTGAGTCCCGACCACCTGTTTGGACTTTCTGTACTGTTATCCTTGAGCCTAAGTCCAAGCTGACTGCAACGTTCAACAAGCGTACTCCTTGCCGCCTCCAGCTCCTCTTTGGACCTGCCGGGCTCGGGCGCCAAAAGAGACTGTGCGCGCGTAGGACGTTTCGGAGGCTTCCGATTCGGCTTCGGCTGATCAGCGTCGTTCTGTTCGCCGGGAGTCTGCTGGTCTTTCACATCCACCTCGATCCTGATGTTGTCCGTCGTCGAAGTCCTAAGTGTGACAGTAGGTCTCGTGGAAGTGCTACATCTTTTGCCGGTGAAGCCAGACCGTCCCACCACATACTGATCACCTCGGTGCCGCGTTGGCTGATGCCCTACGTGGTGAACAGCCCTCCGCATCGTCCGCAGGAGATGAGGCCAGCCTCGTATGCACTACGAGAAGCTCGAATCTTTCGACCACAATCACATTCTGCGGTCAAACCGTTGTTGTTGGACCTGCGCCCATCTCGTCGGCCCGGTTCTTGACGGCGGTAGGCCACCAACGCAAATGTAAGCTCCTCTAGCTCGTCGCGGAACACCTCGCGGGTCTGTTCCGGCACGGTGGTGATCGACCACCCGATCTTGTCGTGATGCTCCAGAGTGAGCCCAAGTTCCTCGCCGAGGGTACGGAATCGCTCGTTGTGCCAACGGCCTTGGCGGCTGGTGTCCTTGATCCCGCGCGTGACAGCGACGCCGTGAGCGGCCTCGTGGAGCAAAGTACCGAGTACACCAGCCGCCCCACGCTGAAGCCCTTCCCCGCCGACGAAAAGTTCATGGAGTTCGTACTCACCGCGGATCCAGCGGTTCGGCGCGAAGTGCCCAAGAGTCATTTCGCTGGTACCGGTTGATCCGGCTCCCACGGTCAGAACGACGTTGGGGACGTCGGGGTGCCGGGCTCGGATTGCAGCCCAAGTGTTTTCAAGAGCGGTGACGAGTAGGCCGGTGATGGTGTCGGAGTCGGTCATGATCTCCGGGTCCTTCCGAAGACGTTGACACGTACGTGTCAACCGGTCCGTGAACACAGTTCGGGTTCGGGACCGGGTTTTGACACGTACGTGTCAATGGGTTTGGGAGCCTCGGAGAACGTGGATTCCCTGGGCGCGCGCCGCGTCCGCCGAGGGCAGGCCCCGCGGCCTGCCCCTCCTGCCCGCACAGGGCGTCCAGGAGGCTCACGCTCAAGGAGCGAATTTCCCTCACCCGACCGACACCCGAATCACCTGACCGCACAGGAAATTCGCGACTTGACGGGAGATTGGACGCCCTTATCATGCGGCGCGCGCCCAGGGAATCCACCAACCTGTTCGGGCACACCGGGATCGTGCCCATCACCGGACCCGAGTCCGCCACTGTTCCCACCGGACCGGACCACTCGTGCCGCCGCGCTCACACCGAACGTCACCATATTGCCGGGCGCTACCGCCCGCCCGGCCGCCGGTTATGCACCCTCGTTACCCATCGCTACCTTGCACCGGACTTCACCGATTCTCACTCAACGTTACTTACTTCTCTCTCTTACTCAATTTTCTTGTTACTCATAAC
>NZ_JBSGBY010000949.1:0-2120 GCF_053601505.1 Nocardia sp. NPDC004722 | reverse complement strand
CCTGATCGTTGCCGGTGCCTGGCCCGCCCTGCTGGCCGTGTCCGCCGGTGTCGCGGCCGCGAACCCCGGCCAGCCCGGCGTCGCCGCCCCGGGAACAGGTCAGCCGGGGGTGAGCATCGCCCCCCAGCCTGCCGCGCCTGCCGCTCCGGCGGTGGTGGCCCCGGCCGCGCCGTCGGCGAGCCTGGCGGATTGGGCGCCGGATCCGCAGGTGGTGATGCCGTTGCCGACCTGGCGGCCGCGCCCCCAGCAGCAGCAGAACGAACCCCAGCAGTCCTACGTCCCTGATACGAGCGCCGATGACAGCACCGCCATCGATACCCCCGCCGATGCGGTGAGTGTGCCGGCGGCCGCGCCGGTGGATCCGCACACCCTGCGGTTGGGCACCACCGTGGTCGGGCTTCCGGCCGGGGTCGATCAACGTGCCCACGACAAGGCCCAGGCGTATGTGGATGTCGCGGAATGGAACCTGGCCGCGCTCGGGGACCGAATGGGATTGCCCAGCAACGAATCCGACCGCATGGCCGCGGCCGCGCTCGGTGGTGGCGTGGTCGGCGCACCGGTGGGAGCACTCGTCGCAGCCCCGGTCGGCGCGGTCACCGGCTGCGGTGTCGGCGCCCTGGTCGGTGCGGCCGCAGGCGCGTTGATCGGCGGCATCCCCACCGCGGGCGCACTCGCCCTGCCGGGTGCGGGAATTGGTGCCGCGGTCGGGTGTGGTGTCGGTGCCGCCTCGGGCGGGCTGACCTTCGGTCTCGCTGGCGGCGTCGCCGGTGGCCTGCTCGGTGCCGGTGGTGGCGCGGTGATCGGTGGCGCGGATCAGAACGTGAAGCTCCCGACCGACGTCCCGCCCTTGGTCGATGCCCCGGACCCCGCGCCGATGCCCGCCCCGGCGGATGTGGCTGCGGCGGACCGGGTTCCGGCGGCCGCCCCGATCGCGGCCCCGATGCCCGCCCCGGCGGTGCCTGCGGTCGAGCAGGTCGCCGCGCAGGTCCTCGACACCGTGCACCAGGCCGTCGCCGACGACCCCGGCCTCAACGCAGACGTGGGGTCGCTGCGTGATGCCGTCGCTGCGTTGCCGCCGGTCTCGGCCGATCAGCTCGGCGGTTTCGCGGCCCCGGTCAACGACGTGCTCGCCGCGGTCCAGGCGGCCGTGGCGGGCAACTGAAAATCCATGAAACCGGTTGGTGGAGGAGGTGAATCGGTGATGAATGAGACCTGGCGCAGCTGGCTGCCGGACACGAGCACGGACTCCGACCTCAACGGCGAGGAGCTCGACAACGGCGTCAGCACGGGAGAAGTGTTTGTCGATGACGACCCGCTGCGCGAGATCGCCGCCGATATGCGCCGCCGCTCCGACACCCGCACGGTGCGCCGCCGCGCGGTACGCATCGCCGGGGTCGCGGCGGCCGCCGTCCTGGTTGTTGGTGGCGCTGCGGCGTTGACAATGTTGTCCGATCACGGCAATTCCCAGGCCGCCACCCCGGCACCGAAGGCCGTGGCCCCGACCTCGACGACTCCGGCGTGGTGCGCGCAATCGCATACGCCCACACTCGTTGTCGGCAACGGCGCCGGCCGGGCACCCGGCAGCAAGGGCGCGACCGGCCCGGATCTGATCCTGTATCAGCAGTACGCCTGGTACGTGCTGCGCGACCCCAACGCCGCCCGCTCGGTGCTGGCCCCCGACGCGGCGGCCGCCGATCCCGATCAGGCCCGCGCCGCAGTGGCCGCGATCCCGGCCGGGACACGGCACTGCGTCACCATCACCACCCTGCAGCCCGGCCATTTCGACGTCCAGATCGAAGAACGCCATCCCGATGGCACGACCGCGCAGTGGCAGCAGACGGTCACCACCGACCTGGTCGACGGTAAAACGCTGATCACCGCGATCACGGCCGGAGGGCAGTCGTGATGGCGCGCATCAACTTCCTGGACCCGGTACTCGGCGAAAACGTCGAGTCACCCCTCACAGCGGCCGCACCCGCCGGGACCGTCCTGGATCCGGTTCCGGCGGGTGCGGGACCGAAAACCCTGCACCGGATAGGGATTCCACCGCTACTCGTCGTGGGTAGTGGTGGAGGAGTCGGCACCACGACCACCACGCTCGGGCTCGCCGCCGCGGCTGC
>NZ_JBSGBY010000948.1:0-2130 GCF_053601505.1 Nocardia sp. NPDC004722 | reverse complement strand
CGAAGCGGCCGAGTCGGCGCGGCACGGTGAGGGTGGCGTTGTCGGCCACGCTCATGGACAGGACCAGCCCCTCGTCGTGACGGTCGCGGGGGACGAAGCTGATCCCGGCCTCCCGCGCCGCCGGGACACCGCCACCACGCAACTCACGCTCGCCGACGTGAACGGTTCCGCTTGTGGCGCGGCGCAATCCGACGATTGTCTCGGCCACCTCGACGCGACCACTGGAGCCGCCGCCCGCCAGGCCGACCAGCTCCCCGGGCCGCACTTCGAAGCCCACCGCATCGAATTCACCGGGTCTGGTGAGCTTTTCGACCCGCAGTGCCGGTCGCGCGTGTGGATCTGCGGGCAGGCGCGGAACCGACTGCTGCAATTCGGTGGAATCCCCGGTCATCGCCGCGATCAGCTCGCGTTTGCCGAGCTCGGCCACGGGTGCGGTGACGATATGCCGGGCGTCCCGGAAAACCGTGACATCGGAACAGATTTCGTAGGTCTCGTCCAGGTGGTGCGAGATGAACAGGAAGGTCACACCCTGCGCTTGTAGATCCCGTATGCGGTCGAAGAGCCGTCGGATGGCCGCACCGTCGAGCTGCGCGGTCGGCTCGTCCAGAATGATGAACCGGGCTCCGTGCGAGAGTGATCGCGCGATCTCCACCAGCTGCCGGTGCTCGACCGAAAGCTCGCGCGCCGGTGTGTCTTCCGCGACCGGCACCGACCAGGTGTCGAGCAGTTCCCGCGCGCGGGCGCGCACCGCGCGCCAGCGCACGATCCGGCCGCCGAAGCCCTGGCGGTTGATGAACAGGTTCTCCGCCACCGTCAGGTCCGGAATGATGGTCGAATGCTGGTAGACGCAGGCCACGCGGGCGCGCCAGGCGTCGCGGTCGGCGGTCGGCGGCGCGGGCTCGCCCCGGAAGCGCACCTGCCCCTCATCGGCAGGTGCGAGCCCGGTCAGGATCGACACCAGCGTCGACTTTCCGGCGCCGTTGCGACCGACCAGCGCATGGGTCCGCCCGGCGGTCACCCGCAGGCCGACCCGGTCCAGGGCGAGGGTGCGGCCGAATCGCTTGGAGACGCCGATCGCCTCGGCCACCGCGGGCCCACCCGAATCCGTCTCGGCTGCCGCTGTTTCCGTCATCGGTCCCATTGCTTCCCTTGGTCCTTGCGTCCCTGGTCCCCTCGCCTCCGCCGTGACCGCTTCAGTGGCCCCGGCCCCACAGTCCCGGATCGCTGCTGGCGACCGTGACCATGTCCCCGACCTTGCCGCCGTTCTTGGTCACCACCGGCGCGGGCAACTGATCCTCGAGCTGGCCGTTCGCGCCGGTATCGATGATCACCGAGCCGTGATCGGTGGGCCCGGGCGCGAACTTGCGGCCCTCGGTGGCGGCCTTGGCGTAGTAGACCGCGTACTGCGCGTAGAGGTCCGCGGGCTGGGAGACGGTGGCGTCGATATCGCCGTTGTCGATGGCATCGAGTTCGGCCTTGATGCCGTCGTTGGAGACGATCGTGATGTGGCCGGGCTGACCGGCTTTCACCAATTTGCCGGTGCGCTGCAGCAGCGCCAGCGTCGATTGCAGGAACGCGCCGCCCGCCTGCATGTAGATGCCGTTGATATCGGAATCGGTGAGCAGTTTGTCCTGCAGACCCGAGACCGCCCGATCCGCCTTCCAGTCGGTGGGGATCTCGATCACCTTGATGCCGGAGTACCGCGTGCGCATGCAATCGGCGAAAGCCTGGGAACGATCGCGGCCGTTGATGGAGCTCAGATCGCCCTGGAATTCCACGACTTTGCCCGCGCCGTGCAGGGTTTCACCGAGATACACGCACGCGTTCGTGCCGTACGCGCGGTTGTCCGCACGCACCACCATGAAGGCCCCGCCCGCGTCGGGCCGGGTATCCACGCTGACCACCGGCACGTTCTTGGCGGCCGCCGCGGTCAGCGCCGGTTTCACCGCGGCCGTGTCCTGCGGCGCCATGATGAGCGACTTCACGTTCTTGGCCAGCAGCGTGTCCACATTCGATTTGAGCCGGTTGGCGTCATTGTCGGAGCTGGTGTTCTCCAGCTTCACCCCGGCCGCCGCGGCCTTCGGCCCCAGATATCCGGCGTAGGCGCTCCAGAAGTCGGTGTCCGAGCGG
>NZ_JBSGBY010000947.1:0-2137 GCF_053601505.1 Nocardia sp. NPDC004722 | reverse complement strand
GCGGATGACGCCGGTCACCGCGTGCGGCACCGCATCCGCCTCCCAGGCCGGGTCGTGCGCGTCGAGCGGTCCACGGGTCGCCATCAGCCGAACGACTTCACGGACGAAGAACGGATTTCCGCCGCAGCGACGCTGGATCGCCCGTACGACCGGAGCGCCGGGCCGTGCGCCCGAATGGTGCGCGACCAGGGCGGCGACCGCTTCGTCGTCCAAACCGCCGAGGTCGATCGTCGAGATGTCGGTTCGCTCGGTCAGCCGCCGTTGTTCCTCGTGCACGGCGGCGGCAGGCACTTCGGTCGGCCAGGCCACCAGGACCAGTACCGGTAGCCGATGCAGACGGTCGGCGAGCAGACCCAGCACCTCGAACGTCGCGCGGTCGGCACGGTGCGCGTCATCGAGCACCAGCAGCAGCGGCCCCGCACCCGCGAATTCCCGGACCGCCCGGACGATTCCGTCGACGACCGCGAACTGCGAGTCGAACTGCCGGGGCACGGTCGACGACCGAGCCCATTCCGGCCATTCAGGCACCAGAGAGATCAGTTCCGGTGCCGCGTCGCACGCGGCCACGCGTGGCGCGGCACCGAGGTGCTCGCCCAATTCGCGCAACAGTTGAATCCACCCCCACAGCAACGGCTTCTGGACGCCGTCGGGGTGTGTCGCCCAGGCGACGGTGGTGCCCAGAGCGCGGGCGTGATCGGTGATCGTCGTGGCGAGGGTGGTCTTGCCGATGCCGCTCTCGCCGGTCAGCACCGTCAGGCCACCGCGGCCTTGCCGGGCCGCCTCCGCCATCTCCGCCAGCCAGGTCAGCTCCGCGGTTCTGCCGATCAGGTTCGGCCGCGGCGGCGACGGCCGCTCCTTCCCGAGGATGATCGGCGCATCCGCGGCCGCTTCCGCACCGTCGTCGCACAATTCCCGGAACAGCCGCCGCAACTCGTCGCCGGGCCCGATCCCCAGCTCATGATCGAGGACCTCGCGGACCCGATCGTAGGCTTGCAGGGCCTCGGCGCGCCGCCCGGATCGGGCCAGCGCGGTCATCAGCTGTACCCACAACCGTTCGTGCACAGGCGATTCCGTGATCGCCACCTCGATCGCGGGTATCAACTCCGCGAACCGGCCCAGACTCAGCGCCGCATCGAAACCCGCCTCCGCCGCCGCCCTGCGCAACCCCGCCAACCGTTCGATCGCCGGATCCGCGAAGGACCATCCGGCGAACTCCACGAGGGGGTTCCCGGTCCACAGCCGTGCCGCGCGGGTCAACACCTCGTCGGCGGACCGGGCGTCACCACCGGCCAGCGCACGCCGCCCGGCTCCGACCAGTTCCTCGAATCGGTGGATGTCGACGAACCCGTCGCCGATGTCGAGCTGATAGCCCGACGAACGCACGGTCAACCGCGGCCCAGCGGCATCGCCGGGATCGAGCAGGCGCCGCAGATTCGCCACATAGGCGCGCAGCGACGTCAGCGCCTTCGCCGGCGGGTGTTCGCCCCAAAGCCCATCGGACAGCTGATCGAATCGCACCACCCCACCCCGAGCCAGCAGCAACATCGCCAGCACCGCCCGCTGCTTCGGCCCGCCCAGCGCAATCTCCGCGCCCCCGGCCCGCACGCGCATCGGCCCGAAGAGAAAGTACTCCACCTACACACCGTTCGTTCAGCGGAGCGGTCCCGAACCCGCTTGCAACCCTGCTCTATCCAGCAGACTCTAAACCGCCCGCCGCATCCTTGCGTCGGTAAACGGGGCGCACCAGCGGCGCCGCGACGTGCGGCGGAACAGGGATGTCTGCCCAAAATGACCGATTCGCTGACAGATTCGCCGCTGTTCGACCTGATGCGCCAACGTGTCAGTGTGCGGCTGTGGTTTTCGCGCCGCTTCGGCGCGACAACCACAGCAACCCCACCCACGACACGAGCACCACGATGACCACGCCCACTCGCACTTCCGCCAGCGCACTGCGGGGATAGAGCACACCGGTGATGTAGTGATCGATGAAGCCGCTCGACGGGAGGCCCGCCTCACCCGCGCGATGGCGGGCCCAGTTCTCCAGATTGGTCAGCGGGCACTCGAACTTGAACAGGACCGTGCTGAAACCCCAGCCGAACGCGGCCAGGTGCAACCAGATGGTGCGCGGCCATCGCCA
>NZ_JBSGBY010000946.1:0-2140 GCF_053601505.1 Nocardia sp. NPDC004722 | reverse complement strand
GTGCCACGACGGTCCTGGACGGTATCGGATTCACCCTGGACGCGGGGGAGCGGCTCGGCCTCATCGGAGCCTCGGGCTCCGGGAAATCACTGACCGCGCTGGCGATCCTGGGCCTGCTCCCCGACGAAGCGGTGGTGCACGGCAGTATCCGATTCGACGGCGTCGAACTGCTCGGTCGCAGCGACCGCGAACTGTCTCGGCTGCGCGGCAACCGAATCGCCATGGTGTTCCAGGAACCGTTGTCGGCACTGAATCCGCTGATGCGCGTGGGCAGGCAGATCGGCGAACCCTTGCGGCTGCATCGCGGGCTGTCGCGCAAACAGGCCCTGGCGGAGGCGATCTCCCTCGCCGAGCAGGTCGGCCTGCCGGACCCGGAGAATCTCGTGCGCGCCTACCCGCACCAACTGTCCGGCGGGCAACGCCAACGTGTCGGCATCGCGATGGCGGTGGCGTCTCGTCCCGCGCTGCTGCTCGCCGACGAGCCCACCACCGCCCTGGACGTCACGGTCCAGGCCGAAATCCTGGCTCTACTGCACGATATCGTCACCGAGCAGGGCACCGCACTGCTGTTCGTGACCCACGATCTGGCGGTGCTCGCCCAGGTGGCGCGCAGGGTGCTGGTCATGGGTGAGGGGCGGGTGCTGGAATCGGGGGAACTCGAGACCATCATGCGCGCACCCGCGCATCCGTACACGCGCACCCTGCTCGACCTGGCCCGCGCCGCGTCCTTCCACCGCGCACCCGAGGCTGCCCGATGACCTTCGCCGCCGCCGAAACCGGTTCCGCTCCAGCCTTGCTGGAGGCCTCCGGACTCCACCGCTCCTTCCGCCTGCCCCGGCGCGCCCTGCTGCGGACGGCGCCGATCCGGCACGCGGTGCGTGAGGTGAGTCTGTCTCTGGGCGTGGGCGGCAGGCTCGGCATTGTCGGCGAATCAGGTTCGGGCAAGTCGACCCTGCTGCGACTGTTGCTCGCGCTGGAGCGCCCCGACAGCGGTCTGGTCCGCTTTCGCGGCCGCCCGGTGACCGGCCGCGACCTCACCTGGTTCCGCCGGGAAGTGCAAGTGGTCCTGCAAGACCCACGCAACGCGCTCGATCCACGCGCCATCGTGCGCGACTCGGTCGCCGAACCCCTCGAATGCCTGCGGATCGCGGGAGATCACGACGCCCGCGTGGCCGAGTTACTGATCGCGGTCGGGCTCGAGCCCGACGCGGCACAGCGCTACCCGCACGAGTTCTCGGGTGGTCAGCGCCAGCGCATGGCGATTGCCCGCGCCCTCGCTCCCGGACCCACCGTCCTCGTCGGCGACGAACCCTTCTCCGCCCTGGACGCCACGGTCCGCGGCCAGATCATCGACCTGGTCCGAGACCTGGTGTCCCGCTTCGGCCTCTCGCTGATCCTGGTGTCACACGACCTCGGCGTCGTACAGCAACTGTGCGACGAACTGCTGGTCTTGAAGGACGGCACGGTCGTCGAACGGGGTGCGACCGAAGCCATCCTCACCACCCCGCAACACCCGTACACGCAGGCCCTCGTGAACGCCGTCCCCACACTGCCGCCGGTCACCCGCGACTAGCCCGACACTGAACCGCGTTGCCGGGCATTCGTATTCGCTACCAGGGTCAGCCGAGCTGGATCGAGCGGCGAGCCATGCCGTACCAGTAGCCGTCGATGACGGTTCGAAGGGAGTCCAGGTCGTTCTGGCCGGCGCCGAGCGAAATGAACAGGGGCGCGAAGTGTTCGATGCGTGGGTGGGCCAGTCGCACGGCGGGCGCGGCGTGCTGGAAGTCGAGCAGCGCGTCGATATCGCGCTCGTCCAACATCTCCCGGCCCCACTGGTCGAATTCGACGGTGAACGAGTGCGCGTGCTCGTCGTCGCCGGTCAGCGCGCGCAGGTTGTGGGTGAAGAACCCGCTGCCGATGATCAGGACGCCTTGGTCGCGCAGCGGAGCCAGCTTGCGTCCGATTTCGAGCAGTTCCCGAGGATCCAGGGTCGGCATCGACAACTGCAGCACCGGTACGTCGGCGTCGGGATACATCTCCTTGAGCGGCACGTAGGCGCCGTTTCACCACCAGCACCGCGGACGCGAGCAGGAAGCCCATCATCATCCACAGCAGGTAGCTCACGTTCCCCGCCGCCAGC
>NZ_JBSGBY010000945.1:0-2140 GCF_053601505.1 Nocardia sp. NPDC004722 | reverse complement strand
GCCGCCACGACACCGTGTACTGCCTTGCGCCGCTGCATCATTCGTCCGGGCTGCTGGTGAGCCTGGGTGGCGCGGTGGCGGGCGGCGTGTTCACCAGTCCACGGTGGTTCGACGCGGCGCGGGATGTCGGGATCGGGGTGCGGCGGCTCAAAGGGCTGGCGCCTCGGGCCGAGGACGACGACGAGGACGCCGGGGCGCGGATTCATCAACGCGCCGCGCACATTTCGACCGAGATCCTGCCGGATCTGAGTGCGATGCTGCCGGAACTGGTGGTGTCGGACGTGCTGACCGCGGGCGGCGGGATGGCGGCGGAGCGGTTGCGGCTGCCGTGGGTGGAGTTGTCGCCGCATCCGCTGTACCTGCAGTCGAAGGGGTTGCCGCCCATCGGAAGTGGGCTCGCCGCGGGGGAGGGGATGCGCGGCCGCGCCCGGGATTCGGTGCTGCGCGGCCTGAGTTCGCGGGCGGTCCGGCGCGGGGAACTGCAGCGGGAGCAGGCGCGCGCGAGTATCGGTCTGCCGCCACAGGATCCGGGCCCCACCGCGCGGCTGGTCGCCACCTTGCCCGCGCTCGAGGTCCCGCGCCCCGACTGGCCCGAGAACGCGCATCTGGTGGGACCGCTGCTGTGGGAGCCCACCGATCACATCCTGGAGTTGCCGCCGGGTGAGGATCCGCTGGTGATGGTCGCGCCCTCGACGGCGCAGACCGGTCAGGCGGGCCTGGCCGAAACGGCCCTCGCGGCGCTGGAGGGCGCGGGCGTCCGCGTCGCCATCTCCCAGCTCGACACCCCGCCCGCGGACCTGCCGCCCTGGGCCACAGCCGGTTTGGGCCGCCAGGACGAACTGCTGCGCCACGCCAGCGTGGTCATCGGCGGCGGCGGTCACGGACTGCTCGCCAAGACGCTGCTCGCCGGCGTCCCCATCGTCACCGTCCCCGGCGGCGGTGACCAGTGGGAACTCGCCAATCGTGCCGCCCGCCAGGGCAGTTCGCTGCTGATCCGCCCCCTCACCCCCGAAGCCCTCCGCGACGCGGTCAAACGCATCCTCGACGACCCCGCCTTCACCGCCGCCGCCCGCAGCGCCGCCACCGGCATCTCCGTGGTCACCGACCCGGTCGAGGTCTGCCACGCCGCGGTCGAAACCCCCACCGCAGGCTGACCTCTCGCCCCGAGCAGTCCGTGCCGCCGTTTGCCAGCCACACGGCCGAGACTACGGGCGACCGCGCTGAGCAATCGGTGCGGCGCGAGGACATTCTGTGGCGAAAGACGTACACAGCGCGGGAGTCACGGCGGGGGTGCGTGCTGTGCCGGGCGATCCATACGGCGGCACTCGGTGAAAGCCGGGTGGCGGGCGGAGTTGGGCTGGGGGTTCGGGGTTGGCGTAGGGTCGTGACCGTGCGGTTGACGGAGTTCCAGGAGCTGTTGCATACCGAATTCGGTGCGGCGCGGGGAGATGCGCTGTTGACCGATCATGTCTTGCCGTCGATGGGGCGGACCGGGGCGCAGGCCATCGAGGCGGGGGTGGATCCCCGGGACGTGTGGCGGGCGTTGTGCTCGGAGTTCGATGTGCCCAGGACACGGTGGTAACCGACCAGTGGACGCGGTGGTAACCGACCAGTGGACGCGGTGGTAACCGGTCAGTCCGATTGGGTTTTCTTGGCGTAGTGCCGGGTGGCCTTGGCGCGGTTTCCGCAGGCCGCCATCGAATGCCAGCGGCGGGTGCCGTTTTTCGAGGTGTCGAGGAAGAACAGCACGCAGTGCGGGTGCGCGCATTGTTTGATGCGGTCGGGGGCACTGGCCAGCAGGTGGAGCAGGTTGTCGGCGGCGAGCCAGCCGGGTAGCTGCGTCGGGTCGGCGACCTCGGGGAGGTCGGCCGGACCGTCCGGGGTGAGGGCGCGGCGGATGCGGCCGTGGGCCAGAACCGCATTGAGATCGTCGGCGCTCTCGTGCTTGACCGCGCGCAGGATGGCCTCCCGCGCGGCGATCAGGGCGTGCCGGGTCGCTTCGTCGGCGGGCAGCTCGAGCGCGTTGTCCGCGAGCCACTGCCGGACCCCGGCCACCTCGGTGAGCAGATCCTGCAATCCTTCCGCGCTCATCCAGCGGGTGTTGAGCAGGTCGAGGGCGAGCGGTTCGCCGAGGTGGGGG
>NZ_JBSGBY010000944.1:0-2141 GCF_053601505.1 Nocardia sp. NPDC004722 | reverse complement strand
ACACGATCGGCAGACGACTGAGAGCCATACCCACCCCTCCCGGGGCATCCGGACCCTACGGGGCCGGACCGCTAAAAGGTAGGGACGACTGACCGCCGGCGTCATGCCAAGGCGATCGGCGGTTCCGACTCGTAGGTGTCGTGCAGCAGTTTCACGAGCTCCTCGGACCGTCCGAGCGACTGCTCGCCGATCCGTGCCACCGCGATGCCCGGAATCCAGGAGTTCGTCACCACGCCTCCGAGGTCCCCGTGCAGATCCGCGACGGTGATCGGCCGCGTCACCTGGTCGATGCCGCGCTTGGCCAATCGGCGTTGCAGGATCTGCATCGTGGTGCCGGACAGCACGTCGGCCTCGGGCCAGATGACCGATCGGCCGTCCCAGAACGCGATGTTCCAGATCGTCGCCTCGCTCAAACGTCCTGCGGCATCGGTGAATACGGCATCGTCGTAGCCGCGGGCGTTCGCCTGGCGCAGGTACTGGGTTTTCGCCACCTCGCCCACGTGCTTGAGGTGCGCGAGGTGCCGCTGATGCGGGACGACGTCGAGCGTCAACGGCAGCGTCGACGGGCTGGCGGGATCGGTCACCTTGACCAGCACGTCGATCCCGACCTCCGCGTCGGCGCGCGCGAACTCACCGGGCCGGGAGCTGAGGAAGGCGGTCAGCGAGACATCGTCGGGCGCGGACTCGACTGCCGCGGACAGCAGTTCGAGGATCCGCTCGTCGGGCAGGTGGCGGCCGAACAGCTCATCGCTCGCGTTCCGCAACCGATCCAGGTGCAGATCGAGTCCCCGCACCGCCCGATTGCGTACCTGCATCGCCGTGAAGTGCGCGAACCCCGCGAACGCCAACGGAGCAAGATCATCGATTGTGGCAGGCTCTCCATTGAGATAGGTATTCGAGATCGACATGCTCTGCACGGTAGGAGTTGACACCAGTGGCATATGCAAGCCCGACCGGCCTGCTGAAAATCGGAGAGCTCTCGGCCAGCACCGGAGTGAGCCCCCGACTCCTGCGCCACTACGAAAACGAAGGCATCCTCCCCGCCGAACGCTCTTCGACAGGCCAGCGGCTCTTCCCCGACGCCGCCGTCGCCCAGGTCCGCTACATCCGTCGGCTGCTCGACGCCGGTCTCCCGATCCGAGTGATTCGAGACCTCATCGACTGCATCCACGAGCCCGGAAGAGTCGAGCCGTGCGCCGTGCCGGTCCTCGTCGAACACCTCACCGACTACGACGCCCGCATCGCCGGGCTGGTCACCACCCGAACATCCCTGCAAGGTCTCATCGACGCGTCCGCTCGCGCTTGACAGGACCGTTCCACCTCGCCGCGATCGGCCACGAAGACGTTGAGCGGCAGCGGAAATCGGCTCGATCCGGTGTGCCGGAGTGTGTGAAACGATCGTACGTAATATCGGTGGTGGATTTCCTGCCGGAGCAGTGGCGGCGGGTAGCGGACGAAAGGATCCCGATGACCACCGAGACCACCGAAGACACCCGCCAGGCGGAGACCCCGCAGGCGCCCATGACACGGGCCGATCAGTTACGCGCGGTGGTGACGCTGGTGAAATCGGGTGGCTTGAAGCCGCTGGCGATCTACCTGTACGGCGAGCGGAAGAAGGCCGCCAAGAACACCATGTACCGATACGTCGGCAAAGGGGTCATGGCGGGAACGGCCGCCCTGCACCGCACCCTCGTACCCGTGGCGACCGCACCCGCCGCGGGGCCGGTGCGCGACCGGCTGATCGAGTTGCTCGACCGTCAAGCCGAGATCATCCACGCCGCACCGGTGCGCAAGGTGGCCCTGACCTGGCTCGCCGCAGGCACTCCCGTCGATATGAGTGCGCCGCTGAGCAAGGCCGACATGTTCCGCCTGGCACTGAACTACCACTACCGGCAGCCGTTCGAAGAGTTGTTCGCGACCGAGGAAGGCCGTGCCGTGCTCGGCACGAACAACGTACCCGCGGTAGTAGCACAACTCGTCGGCCCGATCGCCTACGGCCGCTTGGTCGGAGCCGCCCGCACCACCCACAGCGACCATGCCCGCATCGTCGACGAATTCCTTGCCGCGCAAAGTGATTCGGAAACCGAGGGCGACCCCAGCTAGAACCACAGAAGGCGGCCGGTTATCGCAGACGCTGCGAT
>NZ_JBSGBY010000943.1:0-2153 GCF_053601505.1 Nocardia sp. NPDC004722 | reverse complement strand
GGGGCTAGCTCGCGATGTGGCGGGAGCGGTCGTCGAGCTCGCGACGCAGCACCTTGCCACTGGGATTGCGGGGGATCTCGGTCAGCGCCACGAAGTCCTTGGGCACCTTGTAGCGCTCCAGGCGGGCGCGGATATGAGCCTTCAGTTCGTCGGCCGCCGGGAGGCCGTGGCCGGGCGCGGGAACCAGGTAGGCGCGCAGCACCTGACCGTATTCCTCGTCCGGCACGCCGATCACGACCACATCGCCGATGGCGGGGTGGTCGGCGAGCACATCCTCGACCTCCTTCGGATAGATGTTCTCGCCGCCGGACACGATCATGTCGTCGTCGCGGCCGTCGATGTAGAGCAGTCCGCGCGCGTCGAAATGCCCCATGTCGCCCGTGTTCACGTAGCCGTCGACCACCTCCTTGGTCGGCGTCGGCGATGCCGGATCGGCCACGTAACCGTGATAGCCGACGCCGCCGCGCGCGAAGATCGTCCCGGTTTCGCCTGTGGCTGCGGGCGTGCGATCGGCCCGCAGCACCCGCACCTCGACCCCGATCGCGGGGCGGCCCACGGTTTTCGGGGATTCGGCCAGATCCGCCGCCGTCGCCAGGGCCACCACGCCCGCCTCGGTGGAACCGTAACCATTGACGAGGATGGGTCCGAAGGCGGCGATGAACGCACTGATCGTCGCCGGGGCGATCGGGGCCGCGCCGGTCACGGCCAAACGCAGGGAACCGGTGTGGAATTCGCGCCGACGCTGCGCCGGAACGGCCATCAGCCGCTGCAACATCACCGGCACGCCGACGAACACCGTGGCGCGATGGCGCTGGATATCGGCCAGCGCCTGCACCGGATCGAATCGGCGGCGGGTCACCACGGTCGCGCCCAGCGCGAGCCCGCCGACCAGAATCGCCAGCCCGAAACCGTGGAAGAACGGCGGGGCGAGCACCATCACGTCGCGGGAGCTGAACCGGGTCGCGGACATGCCGGTGGCGGTCATCTCCACCAGCGCCCCGGTCCGCATCGGACGCGAGACGCCCTTGGCCAGTCCGCTGGTGCCGGAGGTCAGCAGTGTGATCTTCACCTGGCCGCGCACCGGCGGCGGAGCCGGATGGGTTTGCCGGGCAAGGGAATCCAGTGACAATCCGGCAGGCTCGTCCTGCCAGGCGACCACTCGGGTGCCCGCGACTTCGGCGACTGCCTCCCGGTACTCCTGATCGTGCACCAGAATGTCGGGCCGATGCCGGTCGAGGACGCGGGTCAGCTGTGCCGCCGGGAGATCGGTATTGAGGAACACCAACTCACAGCCGAGCTGCGCGCCCACCAGCGCGGCCTCGACGAAGCCGCGGTGATTGCGGCACAGCACGGCCAACGTCCGGGCTTCCGGCGCGGTCGCGTGCAGCGCGGCCGCGATCGCCTCCGAACGGCGTTGCAGCTCACCGTAGGTCACCGTGCCGCGGTCGTCGATGATCGCGGCGCGGTCCGGGTACCGTGCCGCGGACAATGCCACCACCATGGCGAGCGACGGGCCGAACTGCCTCAGCGACTTGATGATTCGCGCCGCCCCGCCGAGCCCGACCGGACGCAGCGCGCCCGAGGTGACCAGCGGCACCACCGCGTCACGCCACCGGAATTCCCTGCTCTCACGCGACACGATCGGCTCCCCGCTCCAGCCGTGCCAGCGAGGCCGCGGTATCCGGCAGATGGCGGTAGAGCCGCGTGGTGACCACCTCGATCGTGTTGCGCAGCAACGACACCAGCACGGCAGAGGGGCGACCGTAGGCGGGAGTGAGGGTGCGTGGCTTGCGCACGAGCGCCTTGGCGATCACAAAGCCCGCCTCCCGCGCGGACTGCCCCGGCAGCGCCGAGATCCAGCCGCTGGGCGCACTCATCCGGGTGAACATGGATCCGGCGTAGAGGGTCGTCAGGGTGACGCCGTCGGGGCGGGCCTCCATGGCCACCGAGCGCATCCAGATATCGAACGCGGCCTTGGACGACAGATAGAACCCCCACTTCGGGGCGACCGGGAACATGACGGCCACCGTCGACACGTTGACGATGTGACCGGAGCCGCGGGCGCCGTGTAGGGAATCGTTCACCCGTTTCGAGACGCAGGAGCCGTATTTGACCGGGCACAGTTCTGTCCTTTTCCCGTTGTCGGCTGCGCA
>NZ_JBSGBY010000942.1:0-2166 GCF_053601505.1 Nocardia sp. NPDC004722 | reverse complement strand
GGGCTGGTGATCGAGAACGGTGTGGTCACCGGCGTCGACGCCGAGCAGAACGGGGAAGCCGTTCGCTTTAACGCCAAGTACGGCGTGATCCTGGCCAGCGGCGGCTTCGAGCACAACGCTGACATGCGGCACAAGTACCAGCGCGAGCCCATCACCACCGAGTGGACCACCGGCGCGGCCGCCAATACCGGCGACGGCATCCGGGCCGGCATCGAGGCGGGCGCGGACATCTCGTTCATGGACGACGCCTGGTGGGGTCCGACCACCTTCCGCGGCGAGGGCAAGCCCTGGTTCTGCCTCGCCGAGCGAAATCTGCCCGGCTCCATCATGATCAATACGCAAGGTCAGCGATTCGGTAATGAGTCCGCTCCTTACGTCGAGGCAGTGCACACCATGTACGGCGGCGAATACGGGCAGGGTGAAGGTCCGGGCGAGAACGTGCCGTGCTGGCTGGTGTTCGATCAGCGCTACCGGTCCCGCTACATCTTCGCCGGATTGCAGCCTGGCCAGCGGATTCCGTCCCGCTGGATGGAAAACGACCTGATCGTCGTCGCCCCCACGGTGGCCGAATTGGCCGAGAAGATCGGGGTTCCCGCCGACAAGCTGGCCGCCACCATCGAGCGCTTCAACGGGTTCGTCGAGTCCGGCAAGGACCTCGACTTCAACCGTGGCGACAGCGCCTACGACCGCTACTACGGCGACCAGACCATCAAGCCGAACCCGTGCCTCAACAAGCTCGAGGTGGGCCCGTTCTACGCGGTGAAGATGGTCCCCGGCGACCTCGGCACCAAGGGCGGTCTGATCACCGACAACGACGCTCGCGTGCTGCGCGAGGACGGGACCGTCATCGAGGGGCTCTACGCGGCGGGCAACACCTCCTCGCCGGTCATGGGCCACACCTACGCCGGTCCCGGCGCGACCATCGGACCCGCGATCACCTTCGGCTACCTGGCCGCCCTGGACGTCGCCGCCAAGAAGAAGAACGGCGCGAACGTCCCCGCGGAAAAGGCGTCCTGAACCGTCCCAACCCGGTTCAGGATCGGGTTGGGCGCGAGTCGGGTCACGTCGAGTCCGCGCCCAACCCACCCGCACCTGCCGTACCGCTCTATCCCGGCAGGGCGCGGGAAAAACAACTGAACGCCCGGACCGCCGTCGCGAACGCTCTTTCCAGCGGCGGGACCGGGACCAGACTTTCAGCGCCGACCGACGCGCTACCCGGTCAGCGGAGCGGGGGCTTGCGAGGCGGCGATCCGCGCCGGACCATCGGACGCGAGTGACGAGGAGAACCTTTCATGCCCATCGATTTGAGTGTCGCGCTCGGCGCGCAGATCCCCGCGCGCGAATTCAGCTGGTCCGCCAGCGATGTGCAGACCTACAACCTGGCGCTGGGTGCGGGCAACCGCTGGACCGACGCGGCCGAGCTGCGCTACGTCGATGACCGCGAGCCCGCCGTGCTGCCGTCCTTCGCGACCGTCGCGCCGTCCTTCCACGAGACCGAACCGCCCAAGGTGAAGTTCGACGGCATCGACATCGATCTCGCCAAGGTCGTGCACGGCAGCCAGGAAACCATCGTGCACCGGCCGATCCCGGCTTCCGGCAAGGGCTCCATCTCCGGTCGCATCACCGAGATCTGGGACAAGGGCAGCAATGCCGTCGTCTGGCGTGAGGACACCGCCGTCGGCTCCGACGGAGAACTCCTGTGGACCTCCCGCTCCTCCATCTTCGCCAAGGGCGAGGGCGGCTTCGGCGGCGAGCGGGGCCCCAGCGCCAAGACCGAACTCCCTGACCGCACACCGGATTTCGAGGTCCTCACCCCAACCCTGCCGCAGCAGGCATTGCTCTACCGCATGTGCGGCGACCGCAACCCGCTGCACTCGGACCCCGAATTCGCCCGCAACGCAGGCTTCCCCAACCCCATCCTGCACGGCCTGTGCACCTACGGCCTGGTGCTGAAGACCGCCACCGACACCGTGCTGGCCTCGGATGTGGCCCGCGTCAAGGGTTTCCGCGCCCGCTTCGCCGGAGTCATGTACCCGGGCGAGACCCTGCGCAGCCGCATCTGGCAGCAGGACGGCGAGCTGGCCATCGCCGTGACCGTCGTCGAACGCGACGACGCCCCCGTCCTGGCGGACGTGGTGCTCACCCCCTCGTAGTGCACCGTTGTTC
>NZ_JBSGBY010000941.1:0-2170 GCF_053601505.1 Nocardia sp. NPDC004722 | reverse complement strand
GGAAGCTCTGGAAGCGCAAGACATTCCGGCCGACGCGGTGCAGCTGCTGCCGTCGGAGGATCGTTCCAGCGTCACCCATCTGATCCAGGCGCGCGCCTTCGCCCAGAGTCGCGCGCTGACCGACTTCTGGATCATCTGGATGCTCGTCGACCTGGTCGGCGTCCCGTTGGCGCTGAAATCCGGGCTCTACGCCTCGGGCGCGGTCTACGGCATCTTCTTCGTCATGGTGACCGTCGGCTTCCTGCGCTGGCAGCGCGAATACCGTTCCCGCCGCGACGAACTCACCGCGACCCCGGCATAACCGCCGCGCCGCGATCGTCACATCGTGCGCAATCCATTGGCAATCGGTCATGTCCGTGTCGGCGTTCGGAATCGCCGCTGTTTCTTATGGGATGGCACGCCGAAGTTCGGGTTTGGCCCGAGTTTGCCGCGAACCTGTGGCAACCTTGCCGGGGTTTGAGCGAAGGTTTTGAGTGCGATCGAGGAGCGGTGGATGGCGAAAATGGGGAAGATGGGCCGGAAGAAGCGGTCTCGGCTCATTACGCAGGGCCTGCTGACGTCCGGCAAGGACCGGGCGCAGGTCACGCAGCGGGTGGCTGCGGAACCGGTGGCGGAGCGCGTGGTCGCGCCGGTGGTCGCGGAGACCGCCGTGGTGCCGGAGGCTGTCGTGGTGGCGGACGTGGCTGCCGGGGAGCCCGATCTGCAGGCCCTGGCCGACCGGGTCAAGGCGCGGCGGCGCGAAAACGGTTGGACGCAGGCCGATGTGGCCAAGAACGGCGGACCGTCCACGGGCATGATCAGCCAGATCGAACGGTGCCTGATGGAGTCGCCCGCTGAGGACGTCCTGGTCAAACTCGATGCGGCGCTGCAGTGGCCGGCGGGCACCGCGGATGCGATCCTGCGCGGCAGTGCCGAGCTGGTGGGCGCCGCGAAGTAACGCGGACACGCTGAACACGAAGGCCCCGATCGAATCCCGATCGGGGCCTTCGTCTTCGCTCGTGTCGCGGCGCTGCTACGTGTGGGCCGCGCCGTCGATGCGGATCTCGGTGCCGCTGATGAAGCGCCCGTCGTCCGAGACCAGCATGGCGATCACCCCGGCCACGTTCTCCGGCCCGGCCAGCTCCTCCGGATTGTCCTGCGGCAGTACGGCGATCAACCGGCCGAACAGCGACCAGTCGGCATCCTGCGGCAGATAGCCGGGGGTGGCGTCGGTGATGCCGGACTTGATGCCGCCCGGCGCGACGCTCACCGCGCGCAGCCCCTGCTTGCCGTATTCCAGTGCCAGCACATGGGTCAGCGTCTGGATGCCGCCCTTGCTCGCCGAGTACGCGGCCATGTACGGGTGCGCGAAATTGGCCGAGGTGGAACTGAAGTTCACGACGGTGCTGCGCGGATTGGCCAGCAGCGCGGGCAGCGCCTCACGGATCACCAGGAAGGTGCCGGTGAGGTTGACGGTGATGATCTGGTTCCACAGCTCCAGCGAGGTCTCGTGGGTGTGGGCCGCGCGCAGGATGCCCGCCGCGTTGACCACCGCGTCCAGCCCGCCGAGGGCTTCGACGGCGGTGCGCACGCCCGCGATCACCTCGGCCTCCACGCCGATGTTCATTTCGACGATGGTCAGCCGCGAGTCGGTGCCCGCCTCGGCGGCCTGCTTGCGGGTCAGGGCCAGGCCCTCGGCATTGACGTCGGCGCCCGCGACGACCGCCCCTTCCGACAGCAGGCGGAGAACGGTGGCCTGGCCGATGCCGGATCCGGCGCCGGTGACCAGAATGCGGCGCTGCTCGAGACGGTTCATGGATCACTTCCTGATCGGTGGAACTACTTACTGACACGATATGCCGTTAATGGCACTCCGCGCCATAAATAGTTTCGGCCTTGGCTAGAGTGCCTCTATGACCAGCGCCGCCAGCGACCGGCCCCGCACCGGCCGCCCCACGCTCACCGAGGCCCGCCGGGCGGCCACCCGCCGCGCCGTGGCCCTGGCCGCCGCCCGCCTGTTCATCGAAAACGGCTACACCGCAACCACGGTCGAGGACATCGCCGCCGCCGCGGGCATGGGACTGCGCACCTTCTACCGCTACTTCGCGGGCAAAGAGGACGTGCTCGCGCCGCTGCTGACCATCGGCAGCCAAGCCTGGGCCGACGAATTGTCCGCCTGGCCCGCCGGAAT
>NZ_JBSGBY010000940.1:0-2176 GCF_053601505.1 Nocardia sp. NPDC004722 | reverse complement strand
GTTCGATATCGAAATCCCCGATCCCCGACGGTGTTTGGCGACCATCACCGACATCGAGGCCGTACTGGACGGTACCGCAACACCTTCCGGGGTGCTGGCGACCGCCTTCGCCGACCTGTGGAAACGCCTGTGCCACGAGCGTTCCACGGCCTGGTGCGAAAGCGTGCGCGGCGAGATCCGCGACTGGCTCTGGACCTACTACACCGAAAGCGTGGGACGGCTCTCGGGCGATCTGCCCGACCTCGACGCCTACCGCGCACATCGGCGAAACGGGGTGGCACTGTACGTATTTCTCGACATCAGCGAACGCGCCGAGGGCGTCGACCTGTCCACCGCGGCCCGCAACCTGCCCGCCATGCGCGGGCTGCGCGAAGCCGCCGTGGAACACATGGGACTGTTCAACGATCTGATCTCGGTCGCCTCGGACGAGGCGTCCGGCTACCTCTACAACGCGGTGCTGCTCGCGCAGTTCCATCACGGGCACAACCGAGCTCAGGCCCAGCAACTCGTCAACGACATGCTCTCGGACTGTGTGCGACGCGTGCTCGACGCCGTCGAACGACTGCCGACCGAACTGACCGATGCCGGAATCACCGGCCGCGAGCGCGCGGACATCCTGGTCACCGCCCGGAACTACACCGTCTACATGCGCGCGAACCACGATTACCACTATCAGGCGGCCCGCTACATGAGCGCACCCGTGGAAGCGCTCGAACACGGTCTGCCACTTACCTGAAGAAACGAAACCTGCCGCCGTTGCCGAACTGGAATCCGCAGGCAACCCCCAGGTTTCGGGTTGTGATGGGACTATGAGCTTCTTCTAAGCATGGCTGCCGAGCTTCCCACCAGGTGGCTGTGGCATCCGTGTCCGAGAGAGCGGGGCCGATTATGCGAGCGTCGAAACCGATCAAATTCACCGTCGGACAACATCTCGAGGGCAGACGCCGGTGGGGGCTGTCGCGCCCCGTCGCGGCCGCCCTGGCCGGGCATGACGAAACCTGTGCCCGCGCCACCGAATCCATCTCCCGCCCCCTCGACGCTCCGACCGAACGAAGAGCCCGCCACCGCCTGACCGAGGCCAGATCCGCCATCGAACCGGTGCTGAGATCCGCGGTCGGCTCCCTGGCCGACCCGCTGGACCGGATGGCGGGGTACCACTTCGGCTGGTGTGATCCCGATGGCGTGGAAATCACCGGCGCGCAGGGCAAAGCGCTGCGTCCGGCGCTCACCTTCGCCGCCGCCACGGCGTGCGGGGGCGACATCGCCGCCGCACGGTACGCCGCGGCCGCTGTCGAACTGCTGCACAACTTCTCGCTGGTCCACGACGATGTGATGGACACCGATCCGTTCCGGCACGGCCGTCCGACCGTATGGCGAGTCTGGGGCGAGACCAATGCGACGCTGCTCGGCGACGCGCTCCAGGCGCTCGCGCTCGGCGTGCTGTGCGACGGCGCGCCCGAGGGGGTGGCCGCCGAGGCGGTTATCCGCCTGTCCCGGGCCACGGTGACGCTGTGCCGTGGCCAATACGAGGACTGCGCCTTCGAAACCCGGCCCACGGTCACCGTCGACGAGTACCTCACCATGGCGGCCGGGAAAACCGGTGCGCTGCTGGGCTGTGCCTGCGCGCTGGGCGCTCTGTGCGCGGGAGCCGATCATCGGGTGGTGTCGGCGATGCACACCTTCGGCACCGAGCTGGGTCTGGTGTTCCAGTTGGTCGACGACTTCATCGACATCTGGGGCGATCCGCAGATCACCGGAAAACCGGCCCACAGCGACCTGATTCACCGCAAACAGTCGTTCCCGGTGGTGTGCGCGCTCGAATCCGAGACCGACGCGGGCCGGGATCTGGCCCGCCTCTACCAGTCCCGTCATCCCATGACGGCGGCCCGCGCGGCGCGCGCGGCCGACATGATCGAGCAGGCCGGTGGCCGCCAGTGCACGCTGCGGCGGGCCTCGGCGGCCCTGGACGCGGCCTTCGAGGCGCTACCCGACGAGGGCGTCGCCACCGATCTGGCCGCCCTCGCCCAGCTCGTCGCGCACCGGGATCACTGAGGGCGCAGGCGGTTTCGCCGCCCGCGCCCGTTACGTCAGCCCGACGACACCGGCGCGGGGGGGGGGTTGTCGGATCTTCCGAAACGAATCCCCTTTGCCGCCATGCCGAGAGCTGTTTGGAGTG